>JBBRUB010000198.1:0-6577 GCA_038248175.1 Cytophagales bacterium
ACCGTCCCCGTTCTGTAAGCCGCTACAACGGTGAGGTCTTCGTCGGGCGCGACGACCATGATGTCCGTCGAAACAATACCCCCGTCGTTGGGGCCAATGGTTGCGCCCTGCGGATTAGACGTACCGGCATAGTTACTTTTCCGGTACAGATACAAGTCTAAGTCAGTTGTGGCAGGCGTTTTATCATACGTTAGCGTGATCGTCAGTCCACCAGCATCCGTAATTTCAGTCTCGGGGACTACTACGGGCGCGTCGTCCGCTTTTTTACTGCAATCCTGAAACAAGGCAATCGACAAAAGGGCCACGAAAAGTGTGGGATGGTTATTTCTTAGAAACATATGAACAGAATTTAGAGGGTGGATACTACAATTTTATGAACTCAACGCGCCGGTTGTTCGCCTTGCCCTCGGCGGTGGTATTGGGGCTGGCGGGTTGGGTTTCCCCTTTGCCGTCAGTTTCTACCCGATTTGCACGAATGCCAAAGGCCGTGCCGAGAGCGGCTTTGACAGCCAGAGCCCGCCGTTTCGAGAGAGCCAGATTGCTGGCATCGTCGCCATCGGCGTCGGTATGGCCGATGATTCTAACCCGCACAGCCTCGTTTTCGGTCAGTACGCTGGCAATGTCTTTCAGCGTTCCGTTCGATTCGGGCTTGATTTTGTCGGAGTTCGCATCGAACAAAATACCGTTGGTTACAAATTTTCCTTCGCTGATGAGCTTGTTGCGCGTATCGGGCGCACCCACCGCAAGCCGTATGTTACTGATGTAGTACGCATCGTTCGCGCTCGTTCTGTTGAGCGCGAATACCACTGAATTATAGGTGATGCCCGATTGAAAAGCCTGCGGAACATCCCAAAGTTTATCCTCGCCCACATATACCCGCAACCGTTGTTTTTGCTTCCAGATGGCCACTTTAACAACGTTACGACCTTCTTTAATTGAAAATGCAGTACACCTGTTTGTGTTGTTGACAATGCGCCTGCCGTCGGCATAGGTTTCAAAAGTTGTATGCCCGGAGCCAAACTGATTCGGGTGCAGGCTTACCCTGACTTCGTCTTTCAGGTGTCTGGACAAGTCTAATGCGGTAATTTTCTTGTCGGACCGGTTGAGTGCAGCAAGGCCAATGAATAGCCCCGGCGAGTTAGGCGCAAAGGCATTGGTAGAGATTAAGTCAAATTGCAACGTAGCGTTATCGGGCAGATTTTTGATGTATTCGGGCAAATACTCGCCTTTTTTACTGAGCATAAGCCACCGTCCCGGTTGCCGGTCAAGCGTAACGACCTCGCCCGAACCCGTTGAATTCCATCTGGCCGGAAAATCACCAACGGCATCCTGCATAAAATCCTCGATGGCAATAACTTTCTCTCCCGGCACAAAGTCAAATTTGCTGTATGCTGTCAGTGGCTCATTAGCCTGAACTTGTGCGTGGGCGTTATAAAATAGGATAGACAGTAAAATGCTGATAATGAGTGGCTTCATGCAGCGTTACGGGTTGTTCGATTAGGAGTCAGGAGTAAAAGCACCCGGCGAGTTGCCGCAAAATGGCGTACTTTCCTGCCCCAAACATACAACCTACAATGAAGAAAGCTGTTGTTGGCTTCGAGACAAACGCCTTTCATTTGCCACTTATTGAGCAAACGGTAAGTAGCGATCCTCCTATTGTTTTATTTCGGGAGAGCCGCGCGGCCAAAACCGGAAAAGGCGGTATCAACCAAAATTAAATCGTCGTTGAACACGCAGCGGACCGGAGATGAGGGGCACGCAATCAGCGTTTTCCTTTCTTCACCGAGGAGGAAGTGCCGTGCCGCCAACGATGGATTTTATCAAATAAACTCCAGTTCGGATTTTAGCACGGAGTTGGCCTGTCCGCCGAAGGTGCCGCTGATGGGCGCGGCCAGTTCGGGTTTGGCGGTAGAGGTCAGGAAGATGTGCCGGTTTACCACAATCGAGCCTTCGGTGGGGTCGAAGCCGCGCCAGCCCGCTCCGGGCAGATACACCTCAGCCCAGGCATGAAGCTCGTGTTCCTGCTGCGGGTTGCCAAACAAATAGCCACTCACAAACCGGGCCGCAATGCCCATGCTGCGGCAGGCAGCCATGAACAGCGTAGTGTAGTCGCGGCAGGAGCCTTTGCGCAGGATGAGCGTCTGCTCCGGCGCAAAGGGTGCACCCAGTTCACGTACCTCATACGTAAATTCCCGAATGGCTTCCGACAAACTGGTCAGGAACATCGTTGTTTGCCAGTCGGCTTTGGCCGCAATCTGCCGCGCCCAGGTCTCTACCCGTTCTGTCACCAGGGAGCGGTCTAAGTACGGATGCAGAATGTCAGCCACTGGCTCACGATATCGAAACGGCACCCGCTGCGTCTCGAACGGAAACAAGACGAAATCGAACGAATTGAACTCGTCGGACTGGAGTTTTATCTCGGCCACCACGCGCAGGTGCCGGGTTGGGTGGTCGAAATACACCAGCTGCTGCACATTTCCTTCTACATCGACGTTGCGCACCACCCGCGATGGCATTGGATCAATATCGAGTTTGTAGTCCAGCAGCCGCTGATACGGATAGGCGCGTGGGTACAGATACAGCGTCTGCGGCCCCAGGACTACCGGCCCGTCATACGTATATTCAGATGCGTGCCGAACGTGGAGAAGCATAGGTTTTGATGTATGATATAGGATGTGGGATGTACGATATAGCTGGCACGTCAGCAATACATCATACATCCTATATCATACATCTTTAGCAGCGTTTACCTTATCAAAAATAGGAACCATCCAGTCGGCGGGGAGTTTGCGGACGGAGTTATTGAGCAACGCGCTCCATTGGTGCGATACAGCCTCCATGTCTTCTTTATCGAGTCGGTATTCGGTCATATGGAAGCTGTCTTTGGGGTAGATCACCACATCGAGCGGATAATCAACGTCATTGGCCGAAACGCGGGTGGCATCGAAACCCAGAAAGCCAACTTTCAGGGCGTCCTGCATACTGCTTTCATAACTCAGATTTCGGAACAGCAGTGGTTTACCAAACCCCGAATTACCGATGATTTTGAACGGAGCCCCCTGATCAACCTCCACCCAGTTGCCTTCGGGGTAGAGCAGAAACAGCTTGTGTTCATCGTCGTCTTCGAGTTGCCCGCCCACAATAGCGTTGAGGTTGAAATTCATACCGCCAGCCATAATAGATGCCTTATCTTCCTGCGCCACGCGTTTCACCTGTTCGCCAAAGGCGTTGACGGCCTTGTAAAGCTTGTTGAACGACCGGTCCTGCTCGGCCAGCACCTCATTAAAGTATATAATGGCCTTATCGCGGACTGAGCGCAGGCCTGAGGTCATGATGAACAGGGAGTGGTTTTCAACTTCGTGAACCGAAATTTTGCGGTTCGACGACACGTCGGTGCCGGACGTCAGCCGCCTGTCAGCAATGGCAACTAAGCCCGACGCGACCTTGATTCCTAAACAATACGTCATTCGAAAGGGTGGGGTACAAGCCGTCTGGTGTAACGACAAATATACAGGATGCCCCCGTTAGGTAAGCCTGTTCGTTGGTTTTCTTCCGAAATGAATACGTACGGTGAACCTTCACTCAGCGGATGGCGGGGTAAGGCCGGGCCTGTCGAAGCCGCTCGTTAGTAAGAACTTCGGCCCACAGCTGGGCGGCTCTGCGTTGCCCGGCGGGCGAAAAATGAATGCCATCGGGCCGCTCAATACCGGACGATATCACATCCAGGTCGGGACCAGAAAGCGTGTGGTAATCGCGTCGGTCAATGACGGTCTGCTGCGCCCGCCGGACATTTTCGAATGGCTTACCAACAAACGATGATTTGGCTACGATCCAGGTCAGGTCGGGCTTGTCGGGGTATTCCTGTCGCAGTTTATCAATGACGCCATAGTGGTGGTTGACAATAGTATCAGTGGGGTTGTCGCGGTCGTTTTCGCCGTGCTGGAGCAGAACGGCCCGGATACCGGTGGCGGGTACGTAGCGGTCCATAAGATTGCGCAGGTTCACAAACGGCATCCTGATGTCGTAGTTGCAAAAGCCGTGCTCGAACGGGATGTTGTAGGCGGCTTTGTAAGTATGTTCCATGTTGGTGCCGCCAAATCCGGCGTTGTAAAACAGTACCGGCACGTTAAGTTGCTGCACGAGCAGATCGCCCAGGCGGCCCCAGAACCAGGCTATGTTGCCAAACGGAGCCATGCCACTGGTGCCGGTTAGTTTGGAAAACACCAGACCGGGCAGGTACTGCGGGTTGGCGGTCTGTTCGTACCGTTTAAAGGCTGGCGTGGTCTGATCGGTTGGCACGACCGACACGCGGTCGTCGGTGGCCCCTTCAATGCTGGGGCAGTAGTTGGTACCGTCAACGTAACAACCCGACCCCTGCGCATTGGAATGACCCACAATGGCAAATACCTCACCCACACCAAACCGCTGTACGGTATCAGTAACTACCACCTGCCCGGCCCGCAGCCCACGCACCTCAAGCCGGTACCAGCCGCCACGAACGGGCAGCGTACCCCTGAACAGACTATCGCCGGGGCTGAAACGCAGCGAAATCCAGTCTGTATCGGTACCCTGCCCGGTCACCCGCGCCACCGCCCTCGCCTGAACGCCATCCAGCGGCTGCATCGCACGGCCCGTTATGCGAAGGCTGGCCCAATTGTCGGTATTACGTTGCACTACCATGCGCTCGGCGGGCAGCGTAACGGTTACCTGAGCCAGTGCGGTGGTAGCTGAAAAAGATGACAGGAGTGCGGAGCAGCCAATAACAATACGACACAGGCATGAACAAAATGGCATAGTAAGCATCAGACTTGTTGGTGAGTAACGAATGTCGGCTGCTTTAGGTTAATCTTTCCCGTTTTGGTATGGTCTGATAGACGGGTGGTTTTTAGTTGAAGCGGTTTGTTTTTGCGCAACCTTTGGCTTACTTTGTCTGTACGAAGGCTACACTGACCCCCTTCGTCACTGTGCAATGAACTTTGACGACGACGAGGACGACAACTTCATGGATTGGGACGGTTTTGATGAAGATTACGACCCCGATGAGGCCCGCGCCGAAATGGAAGCGGAGAACCGGCGCATCAAAAATCTGCCCGTTTTGCGCAAGGCCAATGAGTTAATGGAACTCACGCAGGCCATTGTCGAGACCATCGATAAGGAAGAAGACGTGCTGATGATGCACGAACAGATGCTGGCCAACGCCATGATGCTGGCCCCGAAGATTGTGGGTGCCGAAGGGGGCGATCTCTATACCCTGCGGATGGAAAATGCCGTCATTATTAAAATGCACGCCCGCGAACTCCTCGCTCAGACCTCCTACTGCAAAGCCGAGAAATTAGCCGCTACTGCCTACCTTAACGTCCTGCGCGAGGAAATTGAGCAGTTCCGTATCCTGTTTGTAGATTGGGTCAACGGGTTCGATAAAGACAACGACGCCCCTGACGATTGGGGTTTGTTTTACTAACTGATGTTGCGCAGTCTTGGCTACTGCTGCAAATCAAGGGTTGGTACGTCGATAGATAGAGACAAAAAAATGACTCCTTACCCATGCGGAGTCATTTTTTGTATGTTCAGCCCAATATTATTTCTTTGCCTTCTTCGGCTTTGCCCCTCCCGTTGCTTTCGTTTCTTTAGACACGTTTGACAGTTTCTGTTCAGCAGCGGCTTTCGCCTGCTTTTCCAACTCAGCTGGTTCGGCCAGTTCTACAGAGTTGGCGTTGGCGGGTTCTTCGGTTTTAGCCGGAGCGGTAAGGTCAGTGCCGTTTACCGAACTACGGACAAACGTACCCCAGGTTAGGTTATCTTTTCCGGTCTGTACCCGTTTGGCCCGCTCGATAGCCATGTTGGCGGCTGCCTCTACAACCCAGTCAAAATTGGCCTGCCCTACCGAATTGATGTCGGCGTCGGGAGCGGGGTTGCAGAAGTCGATGGCGATTGGGATACCGTCGCGCACGGCAAACTCGACCGTGTTGAAATCGTAGCCCAGGCCATGATTCAGTTTCAGAATATAGTCCGTCATGGTGGCCAGCAGTTTCTTGCCCGCGTTGCCGGTGGTTTGCATTTCGGCAGCGTAGCGCAGGTGAAACGGGTTACGTGGCTCGTAGGGCATGATTCTGATGTCTTTACCGCCAATGCAGTAGCACCGGAAATAGTCGGTAAAGTCGATGGCTTCCTGATAGAGCATCACCAGCTGCCCCGTGTCTTCATACGCCCGGAACATTTGCTCGGGGTTATCAACTTTATACACACTTTTCCAGCCGCCACCGGAGTGCGGTTTCATAAAGGCCGGGAAGCCAATATGGTTGAAAATAGCATCCCAATCCATGTGCTGAAGGTTCCGAAACGAGTTGTGGCTCGTGTCGTCGGGGCGGTTTTTGGATGGTAGCAGGAAGGTTTTCGGCACCGGAACGCCGAGTTTAACGGCCAGCGCGTTGTTGAAGAACTTCTCGTCGGCAGCCCACCAGAACGGGTTGTTTACCACGGCGGTACCGGTCAGGGCCGCATTTTTGAGGAACGCCTTGTAAAATGGTACGTCCTGCGAAATACGGTCGATGATTACGGCATAATCCGTGGCGACGCC
>JBBRUB010000199.1:0-6575 GCA_038248175.1 Cytophagales bacterium
ACTTCCCACCCTTTACGGTACGTACGACGCAGGTACTTATCAGCAGCCGGATAGTTAGAAAATTTCATTCGGGCGGAATCCCATGTCAACAATTGGCCCGGTACCCGTATTGCCACGGTACCCAACAAAACGGCCTCTGTCATCGGACCTGACTGAGCAAAATGAGATTCTGTTTTTTTACCGCCCAGGCAGGCATCCACAAAATGATGGTAATGGTTTCGCTCGTCTAACGTAGGGTTATCATACGTTTTCACGGTACCCGTCGGGATTATCACGGGCATCTTTTGATGGGGAATCAGCAACGCCCCTTCGGTACCAATCAGCATGGCCGATTCAGCCGGGTATTCCCCTTCGGTAAATAAATTCCTGATTTCCTGAGGTGGATAAAATTCCCCGTCAAACCATTCTACTGGTAAAGTATCAGAGTCGGTTAGTTCGTTTCCCGGAAATACCCAGCTTATATGGTTACCCTGTGGCCAGGTATCGGCCCGGCGTTCGGGAGACTCTTCCCATGATTTTTGAACTTCGGCCTGTACCGACAGCGGAGCTTTCATGCCCAGGCCTTTCCAGACTGCGTCAAAAATATGGCAGCCAATATCCCCCGACCAGCCCGTACCGAAGTCCTGCCAGGTGCGCCAGATGGAAGGATGGTATATGTCTGGTGCATAGGGTCGGACAGGGGCTGTGCCAATCCACTGATCCCAGTGTACATGCGCCGGAACCTCCTGACCCTGAGCCGGGCGAGGTCCCACGAGCCTATACTTTGCCACTGCTCCGGGTCGGTTCGAACATAAATAGGCATGCTTTACTTTACCGATAATGCCCTCCTTGATCCATTGTACGGCGGTTCTGTCGCCAAAGGTAGAAGCTACCTGAGTACCCAGTTGCGTGGTTACGCCGGCTTTCACGGCCATTTTGGTAAGTTCCCGTACTTCGGCCACATCATGACACATTGGTTTTTGACAGTACACGTGCTTTTTAAGCCGAATAGCCTGATAAGCAATGGGAAAGTGATTGTGATCAGGGACTGCTACATTTACCGAATCAATGGCGTTAGCTTCTATCCTGAGCATTTCCCGCCAGTCGGTATAGGTCCGGGCGCCGGGTAGTAGCTCGGCTGCCCGTTTCAGGTTATTTTCGTCCACATCGCAGAGAGCCACAATTTCTACCTCCGGATGTTTTTTAAACTGATTCAGGTCTCCCCATCCCATACCGCCTACGCCGACACAAGCATGCCTGAGTTTGGAGGTACGGCCAGAAGCCTGTGCTGATGCACTTAGTAGGAGTGGAGCCGCCACTGCGGCCGTGGCTGCCTGCACCAGGAATTTGCGACGAGAAGCTTGATTAGATTTATTGTTCATTGACTTACAAGGTTTAGGTAAATCGTCAACAGACGTTTTACCACAAAGGAAAAACTTCCGCTTTTATCCTTGCCCCGTACTGATAATCAGTAAACTAAGCTTGACTTTAGCCTTTTGAAAGAAGCCCGCTGGGGCTTTGGTATATAGATTTGGGTTGCCAAACTCAGGTCTATATGCCCCAACCTCCCGAACGCGGGACCGCCAGCGAGTTTCTAACCGTAATATTACGGCACGGGCCGCCCCGCCTATGCAGGACTGTTTTGCAAACGAGTTTTGCCCATGTCCAACTGCTAACCCTGAGTGCAGTGTTGGCTCCCGGCAAGCGAACCATCACCGCCCTGCTTCGCATCGTAGGTTTACAACAGGAAAAAGCGTTCCATAAGTACCATCAGGTGCTAAGCCATGCCCGCTGGTCATTGGTAGCGATGAGACCATAGAACGGCGATGGGTTCCCAAAATTAACGCCAGAGGTATCTATCGGGATGCGGTGCGCAGTAGTGAGAGCCACGTTGTCAAGTGCAGCGGGTTACGATGGGTCAGCGTGATGGTGTTGACAAAAATACCCTGGACTAACCGGGTGTGGGCCCGCTCCGGCGGCCCGGTTACCCTTTCTGACGGTTCTGGCTCCGTCTGAACGCTATTATGCTGACAAACCCCGCACCCACAAGAAGCTGACGGTCTGGGCCAGACAACTGCTGTTGCAGGTAAAGCGGTGGGTTGGTGATCGGACTGTGATTGCCGTGGGCGATAGCAGCTATGCCGTTATTGATCTACTGAGCAGCTTGCAGGGGCAGGTCAGTTTGATTAGCCGATTGCGGCTGGATGCGGCCTTATACGATCCGGTTCCCGTTCGTCCTGTCGGCCAGCGGGAGCGAAAGCGGCTCAAAGGCCAACGTCCGTAAGTAACTAAGGTTAGGCCGCGTAAATAAGTACTCAGCGACTCTATTGAAAAATTGGCACCCATCAGTTGAACGGGTGCCAATCCGGCCTTCCAGTTATGATGAATCGGTACGAGTAATGTGGTGCCTGAGACACCTTGTCAGTCCACAAACTGTCGACGCAGTTCATTGCTCGGGGATACCATCGTTGTTAATCAACCGGTTGTCAGTGAATCCGTATCAAAACCGGTAGAGGGCCGTAATCATGACGGGTTCCCGGTTCTCCAATAAGTCCACCTCTTCCAGTACATAGACCTCCCCACCGTTGCGCAGAGTGAGCAGGGCCGCCTGGTCAATGAGCGATTCGTCGCCGTCGCGGGCTTCGTCGTGGATGGTTGCCGTCAGGGTTTCTTCGTTAAACTGGCCCCATGCCTGCGCATCCTGCCCCAGAAACAGCACCTCAACACGCCCAGTCAGAGCCGATTCCAGTATCTGGCGCAGGTCGCGGGAGACCAGATCGCCCCCGCTGCTATTCTGGTACTGGTTGATGCGCTCCTGGCGGTTTTTTTCAAAATAATCGCTGAGTTGTTCATTGGCCTGATGGTGCATTTCATCCGGCTGAACGTGGTCAAAATTACCCGTCAACCCGCCCTCGTGGAGGTGGGGATACGAGTTGATGGACCGGTAGATGGGCTGATAGTACGCAACCGATGCCAGCACAAGCGGTATATTCTGGGTGCCGATGAGGTTGATAATGGCCTCGTCGATAAGCCGGAAATAATCGGCCAGCAGATGGTTCTTGTTTTTCTGGTCTTCGTTCGAGTCGTCGCTGGTGTACATGGCCACCGTGCTACCCCCGCCACTGTTACGTCCCTGCAGCTCTTCCTCGAAGTCATAATATTTTGTGATCTCCTCCAGTCCCGACGGCATCACCCCATCCGTTTCAACGACAGCCATACTGAACGGGTCGGCCTGGTAGAGGACGACACCATTTTTCCCGATTTGCAGCAGGTAGTACCGCCCGGCAGGCTGGACGTAGGGCAGCAGCGGCCTCAGCCAGAACTTGGGTCCCAACTGGTGGAACTCTTCCAGCGGCCGGGGGCTGTCGAAGGTGACAAAGTAATCGGGACTGCGAAACAGGGCCAGCCCTTCGGTGCGGTGCCGCCAGAACTGCGGATCGTCTAAGAGTGCTTCCAGCGGCTGCATCAGCTCGTCGATGTCGTTGCTGCGGAGCGATTGCGCTTCAAGTTCGAGCCGGATGGTTTGCAGATGATTCTTGAGGGTAATCACGTCCTGCCCGTCAAGCACCTGATGGCCCCGACGGTGGGTAGGAATAAAAATCGAGATGGAGTACTCATGGGTGCGGTCGGCCAGGTCGAGCAGCACTTTCCTGTCAAAATCTAAAGATGTCATTTTTGCTATGAGGTTAGAAGCTGTGTCACGCATAGGATCGAGCGTAAACGCAAACAGCCTAGTTAGTGGATAAACTAATGTGAGTAAACTGTGGCTTATCGAAACTAACATTCTAAGGTTTTTCTAAGCGGAACAGACACGGCAGTCAACAATCCCTGCCTTAGAAAAACCTTAGAATTTTCAGGCCCCACAAACTTCTTAAGCCTTTGCCGGTTGGAATACTAACCGTCTCAATGTTAGCGAATTGATGCAACGACTTATCTCGAATTGATTCTACGCCGGGTTTACGTTGCCATAATGGCCACCCGTGTTCCCGTTTCTGTTGATGAGCCGGTGTACGAAGAGTTAGCGGCAGCGGGCCGTTTCCTGAACCCACAACCGGCTCACGAACGGCAAACACGTTGAGAATTATTTGTTTACCCAAAAAAGTAAATGCACGTATGGAAAACATGGAGAATCTATTCAGCTACAATTCCGTTCAGTTCGACATTGTTCGGCACATTCTGACTCTGGGCGTTGGCGCACAGATTGCGGGACTGGTGTACTTTCTGACGACTGTCCGCGAGAGCGCACCAAAATACCAGCTCTCCTCAGTCCTGTCGGCGGTTGTGATGGTATCTGCGGCTCTGATTTTGTTCAATCAGCAACTCAACTGGTCGCAGGCATTTACCTGGGATGGTAACCTCTGGAACCCGTCCGACTCGACTTTTTCCAATGGCTACCGATACGTAAACTGGTCCATCGACGTACCGATGCTGCTGACCCAGCTTTTGGTAGTGCTGGGCATTACGGGGCGGCAGTTCCGGCGCACGTTCGTTGGATTCGTGATTGGGGGATTACTAATGATTTACACCGGCTACGTGGGCCAGTTTTACGAAACCACCAGTATTGAGCAGTTATTGATTTGGGGGGCTATCAGCACCGTTTTCATGGTGTATATCTGCTACCTGGTCGGTATCAGCATCTTCCGAACGGCAATCACCATGCCCGCCGGTACGGGTGGTCAGGCACGGGTCATATTCTGGCTGCTGATCGTGTCGTGGACACTCTATCCAATTGCCTACCTTATGCCGTGGCTGTCGCCTACCCCCAACGGCATGGTAGCCCGGCAGATACTCTATACCCTCGCCGATATTTCCTCTAAGGTAATCTACGGTGTTATGCTGGGTCAACTGGCTACTAAGCTTAGCGCCCTTGACGGGTATCAGCCAGCAGTCGACGCCACAACCAGCGCAGCGTATGAAACCGTCGAACCGGAGCCGATGAAACGGATTTAATTATTGACGACGATCGGCGCATCGCCCTTACCATCAGCTGGGGCCTGCGGGATGAGGGCTACGATGCCCAATGAAGGCTACAAGGGCCAGACACTGGCTTTGTCCCGTTAGTTTGATATGATTCTGCTCGATATTAATCTGCCGGGACTCAACGGCTACAAAATTTGCTGGAACGTGCGGGCTGAAAAGTCCTTCTTACCCATTATCATGCTCGTGGCGCCGGGCGAAATCGAAGACAGGGTAGAAGGCCTGGAACGGGGAGCCGTCATGACACGCTCATTAACCTGACGACCGGGGAATTTCTCCTGCTTGCGTATCTCCTGCGTCATCAGGGCCGGGTTGTCTCAAAACTGGACTTAGCCGAAAACAGCTGGGGGTTCACTTTCCCTCTGGCACAATATCGCGGAGGTGTACCTCAATTACCTGCGCGAGGAAATAGATAAAGACTTCGTGTCCAGGCTCCTTCATACGCGACCCGGCTTAGGCTACATCCTCAAGGAATAACAACGGCTATGACAACCGGGTTTACCAAAAAGGATTTGAAACGGGTTGCTTGTTCAGCGTTTAAGCTATCCGTACTATCGGTAGTAGCTGACTCAGTCCGACACTTTACTCATGAAAAAAATCCTCATTGTAGAAGACGACCGCCACATTGCCCGGAACATAGGATTAGGCCTTGAAGATGAAGGATACCAAACCGAAATTGCCTTCGACGGACCAGACGGGCAAAACAAGGCACTCCTCGAAGGGGTTGATCTGGTTATTTTGGATATCAATCTGCCGGGCCGGAATGGCCTGGACGTGTGCCGCTTTTTGCGCCAGGCAAAACCCCACCTGCCTATCATTATGCTCACGGCGCTGGGAGAAATAAAGAATAAGGTGGAGGGACTGAAGCTGGGGGCCGATGACTATTTGGTGAAGCCCTTTGATCTGCGCGAACTGATTGCCCGCGTTACTACCTGTTTTCAGCGGGCCAAACGGCTGGCCAGTCCGTTGGACGATGAACAATTGCAGGTAGCCGATTTGGTGGTCAATGTGTCCAGTCGAAACGTGTATCGGCAGGGGCAGCTTATTGTGCTGACCGCTAAAGAATTCGGTTTGCTGGAACAATTGGTCAGGAATCAGGGGCGTATCCAGTCTAAAACAGAGTTGACCGAGCGGGTCTGGAACCTGCACTTCGACCCTGGCACCAACGTCGTCGAAGTGTATATCAATTACCTGCGGAAGAAAATAGACCGGAATTTCGAGCCAAAACTCATTCATACCCGGCCCGGGCTGGGCTACGTAGTTCAGGTCGAGTGAAGACAATTAAGGAGGCCGGTAAAACCTAAGCTTGACTTTAGCCGTTATTTCGCGGCTTGTGCGTGCCATTCCCGTTATTTTCCCGTATCAACAAACGGCTCTACCCCTATGATCTGGTTTGCCTGCAATCAATGGGTACTGCAAAAGGTTTGTTTTAAGCGAAGCCTGTTCTGTAAGAAGTTGCGTGAATTGCTGAACGGGCTGACTCGGGTCGAACGGTTTTGGCTGGTGCGCTGGTGCCAAACCTCGTTATCGTAATCCCAATGACCATTCGCAACCGCCTTTCGGGGCAATTTTCGTTCATTGTAGCGTCCATTCTTGTCCTCTTCTCCCTGCTTATTTAT
>JBBRUB010000200.1:0-6554 GCA_038248175.1 Cytophagales bacterium
ACGTTACGAAAGCACGCCATGAACTCCACCTTCCCCAAACACCCGTCCAGCTCGCCGTTGAACAAACCCTCGACTGGTTTCGCCAGCACAATTTCCCCGCCTGATCTGACTGCTCTTCCCGTCGTAACCGCACGCCCCCAAAGCGTATCTGCCACACCCGCCCGCAACAACGAGCTTACTTTACCAATAAAGTTGTCATTATCACCGGCTCCGAGTCGGGCATAGGGCGCGAAACCACCCGGCAGTTTGGCGAACAGGGTGCCCACCTCGTGCTGAATGGCCTGAACGCCGACCGGCTGGCCCAAACCGAACAAACCTTTCGCGAAGCGGGCTATTCGGTGGTGATCTGCGTGGCCGACGTAACGGATTACGGGCAGTGCGAAACGCTCATCGACACGGCAGTACGGGCGTTTGGGCGTATCGACGTGCTGATTACCAACGCCAGTATTTCCATGCGCGCCTACTTTGCTGATTTGACACCCGACGCCTTCAAACGGGTTATGGACAGCAATATTTACGGCTCGGTGTTTCCCCTCAAAGCCCCACTGCCCTGACCCGGTCGGCGGGGAGCGTTACGTTTATTTCGAGTATTTCGGCTCTGAACGGTATGCCCAACGGGTCAGCGTATTGTGCCGGGAAAGCGGCTATCGCCAACCTGGCCCACACCATCCGGCTCGAACTCTACCAAACGGGTATTCACTTCGGTATTGTACACATCGGCTTCACGGAAAACGACGCCGATAAGCGCGTTCTGGACGCCACCGGAAACCCCGTACCCATTGCCTACCGAAACCCAAAGTACCAGATGCCCCGCCAAGACGTAAGCCGGGCCATTCTGCGGCATATCCAGAAACGCAGACGCCGGACCATCCTGTCGCCCACGGGTTTTTTGATCCTGTTCGTTCACGGTCTGTCGCCCCGCCTGGCCGACGCCATCATCCGCTGGAGTATGCGCCACTGGTCGCGGTTTTACGAATAAAGGATTGTTTTAACCGCATCGGCGGACCGACAGAGAAACGGAGGGCTTTCACAGAGAGAACAGAGCGGTATTCTTTTCAAAAAAACTCTGTTTTCTCTGTGAATTCTCTGTCCCTCTGTCGGTCCGCTGATGCGGTTAAAGAAAACCCAGCCACCGCTCATACGCTTCCCGATAGCGGGCCTGGTCACGGATGTTGGGATCGATGGTTTTTGTGACGTGAAGGCCCACGAATGCTTCCTGAGGGGTTTTGTAATGGCCCAGCCCCAGCCCGGCCCCGCGCGCGGCACCCTGCGCCCCGTCGGTGTTGTAGAGTTCAATGGCCGCCCCGCTGAGGTTGGCCAGCGTATCGCGAAACAGCGGGCTGAGCATCATGTTGGCCTCCCCCGCCCGGATGGTCTGCAACCCTACGCCCACGCTTTCCATAACCTGAATACCGTAGTAGAGAGCAAACACGATACCCTCCTGAGCCGCCCGGATGAGGTGTGGCAGACCGTGCCGGTTTAGCTGCAACCCCCGGAACGACGCGCCCGGATCGGCGTTTTCCAGCACGCGCTCGGCTCCGTTACCAAACGGCAGACACACCAGCCCGTCGGCCCCAACGGGAGCTTCGTGGGCGAGGTGGTTCATCTCATCGTAGCTGATACTCCGGCGCAGAATCTGGTTGCGCAGCCAGCTATTCAGAATCCCCGTGCCATTTACGCAAAGCAACACGCCGTAACGTGGTGCCTCAGGAGTACTGCTGACATGCAGAAACGTATTCACCCTCGATTTCGGGTCGTAGTCGGCACGGTCGCTCACGCCATAGACCACGCCCGACGTGCCGGCGGTGGCCGCAATCTGCCCCGGCTCCAGCACGTTCAGCGAGAAGGCATTGTTGGGCTGGTCGCCGGCGCGGTAGGTAACGGGCGTGTTGGCGGCCAAACCGAGTGCTTCGGCGGCTTCGGCAGTCAGGCGGCCCTGTTCGGCGAAGGTGGGCCGGACGGTGGGCAGGATGGACGCGTCGAAGCCAAAATAATCGAGCAGAAACTGCGCGGGCTGGCCGGTCTGAAAATCCCAGAGTGCGCCTTCGCTCAGGCCCGGCGCGGTGGTTACAATCTCGCCCGTCATGCGGGCCGCTAGGTAATCGCCGGGTAGCATCATCTTGTCTGCTTCGGCAAAGACATCGGGTTCGTTGGCTTTGACCCAGGCGAGTTTGGCGGCAGTGAGGTTGCCCGGCGAGTTGAGCAGATGTTTCAGCACCCGTTCGTGGCCGAGGTCGTCGAAAGCGCGATTGCCATAGGGAACGGCCCGGCTGTCGCACCAGATAATGGAGGGCCGCAGCACGTTCATGGCTTTATCGACAATGACCAGCCCGTGCATCTGGTACGATATACCGATGGCCGCCACATCGGCGGGGTTTACGCCGGACTGCTGCATGACGGCGCGGCTGGCGCGGCAGGCGTTTTGCCACCATAATTCGGGTTGCTGTTCGGCAAAGCCCGGCTGGGGCGACTCAATGACCATTTCCGTTTCGGGAAAAAACGCCGAGGCAACCACGGTGCCGCTGTCGGCATTGAGCAAACAGGCTTTTACGGACGAGGAGCCGAGGTCAAATCCAATGAAGTACATGATTGTTTTTTTTGGGACACAGAGATGCACGGAGGAGACACAAAGATTCACAGAGAAAAAAGAAAGTCGCGTCATCCTTTGTGAAACTCTGTGCTTCTCTGCGCATCTCTGTGTCCCAACCCTTAAAACCCTTCTCGCAAAGTACGGGAAAACCGTTTACTCAAAGCTGTTTCCTGCACGACATTAATCCGCGACTTATCGCGTGATTCGTACCTGAATTTGTTTTTGCTTTCGCGTCATGCCCCAACCCGTACCGTATCCCCATAGCACCTGGTTTTTCAAATTCTGCGAATGCCTACTTGCCGCCGTTGCTGTCACGAGTACAGTGATGATGGTTATGGAGACAGTACCCCGCTCATTTCGTGAAACGCATGAGGTGTTTGAAGAGTACATTCTGCCATTCATTTACATAATTATTCCCCTACTAAGTGCTGTGCTGTTCAGCATTGTCTGGCACCGGCGCGAACGGGCGGGGCGCGTTGACAGTGGGCTGCGCCATGCCTGGTTGCAGGGTATTATCCGCTACTGGCTCGCTCTGTCCATCTCGACCTACGGCTTCGCCAAAATCCTGAAAACGCAGTTCGATACGCCCAGTTATCGGCTCGACATGCCAATGGGGGATGTAAATGGCTTTGGCCTGACGTGGTATTATTTCGGCTACTCGTACACCCTGGCGGTTATCATCGCGCTGTTCCAGATTGGCGGTTCTATCTTACTGCTCTACCGCCGGACTACGTTGCTGGGTGTGATGATTCTCCTGCCGGTGATGGTCAACATCGTCTTTATCAACCTGTTCTTCAGCATTGCTCCGGGTGCCTTTTTCAACTCGGTCATCTTCACGCTGGGCCTGACATTTTTGCTGCTGCTCGATATCAACAAACTCAAAGCTGCTTTCTGGGATTTGATGGAGCGGTTGCCGCCCATTAACATGGGCGGCAACTGGGGCAAGCATGGGCTGCGTTTTTTGCCGATTGTGGCGGCTTTTAGCTTAGTTCTCTTTCTTGTCAGGACCAACGAAAACGAGACCGTGTTAAAGGGCACCTGGAAAGTAGTCAATATGGCTCGTAATGGGCAGATGCTCCAATCCGACGCCTGGCTCGCCGATACAACCGCCTATAACCGGATTTACTTTGCGGGCTGGTATGGGTGCGTTTTCAGTCCAAATCCGTACCGCTATCGCCCCGCCGAAAGTCTGCGGGGTACCTACAAATTCGACAGCACGAAGAACACACTCCGCCTGATGATATTTCAATCCGACACGGCTAAAGTGCCGGATACTATTCAGCTCGCCGTTAGCAACCGAACAGCCAAAAGCATGCGTTTACAGGGTGTTTTTTACCGCGATACGGTGGACATGTCGCTGGTTAGGCTGCGGTAGCCCGGTTCCTGTTTTCACGTTTCACTCTTAATCAATTCCCCCCCTGATTTATGAAGCAGTCTTCCTTAGCACACTGGTTGATTAGCGGTTTACTGGTCTTCTGCCCACTTATGGCGAGGGCGCAGACATCGGCGCAACCCCTCGGTTCGGCGCAGCATCTATCCGACACCCCCGTTGACCTCGCGCAGCGGCAACTGAACGCCTACAACGCCCGCAACCTCGACGCCTTTCTGGAACCCTACGCCGACGAGGTGGAAATCTACGACCTGCCCGATAAACTCATCAGCAAAGGCAAAGATGCCATGCGGAAACGGTACGGAACCATGTTTGCCAACACGCCCGGATTACACTGCGAACTGGTGAACCGCATGGTAGTGGGCAACACCGTTGTGGACCATGAGCGGGTTACGTTCGGCACCGACCGCGAGCCGGTACAGGCCATTGCCATCTACAAAATCGAAAATGGCAAAATCAGGACGGTATATTTTACCCGGTGAGTAATGATTACCTGATCGTTTTTTGCCGATCTCCACCACTGACGGTTAACATCAACGCCTGCTTACCAGTTGTATTCAGTACGGTTCACCTATACCGAACCGTTCCGAACTCACTGATTATGACTGACCAACTACTCCGGCACCATTCTCCCGGCGTTCGCTTTGAGACTATTCCAGACCTGCCCATTCCGATGGCGCACGTACGGGTCTGGGCACCGTTTGCCAGCAGCGCTGACCTTTGCCACACCGACCGCGACCTGATTATTCCGCTCGAAAAAGACGGGCAGTACTGGCATACGTCCACCCTGCAACTCCAACCCGGCGACTGCTACACCTTCCGGCTCAACGGCACCCTCGAACGGCCCGACCCGGCCTCGCTCGCGCAGCCCACGGGCGTACACGGCCCGTCTCAGGCTCATGACGTTACCCGGTTTGTCTGGACGGATGAGACCTGGCACAATCTGCCACTTGAAGACTACCTGATTTACGAACTGCACACCGGCACCTTTACGCCCGAAGGTACCTTTGCCGCTATGGAAACCCGGCTCGACTACCTGCGCGAACTGGGTATCAACGCCATCGAGATTATGCCGGTGGCGCAGTTTCCCGGCAACCGTAACTGGGGCTACGACGGCGTTTATCCCTACGCTGTACAAAACTCCTACGGCGGGGCCGTTGGGTTGCAGCACCTGGTCAATGCCGCTCACGAGCGCGGGCTGACCGTTATCCTCGACGTAGTCTATAACCACATGGGACCGGAGGGCAACTACTTTACCGACTACGGGCCCTACTTCACCCAGAAGTACGAGACCCCCTGGGGTGTCGCGCTGAACTTCGACGATACCGACAACGAAGCCGTGCGGGAGTACTTCATCGAAAATGTGCTGATGTGGTTCCGTGACTTTCATATCGACGCCCTGCGCTTAGACGCCGTTCACGCCATTCACGACCACAGCGACCTGCATATTCTGTCAGAAATCCGGCAGCGCGTTGACCGATTTATGGCCGAAACCGGACAGCAGCATTATCTCATCATCGAGTCAGACCTGAACGAGACGCGCTTTATCGAGCCGCTGGCGGGCAATGGCTACGGCATGGATGCACAGTGGAATGACGAGTTTCACCACGCCCTGCGCGTTACGGCGGGGGGCGAACGCAGCGGCTACTACGCCGAGTACGACGGCATTAAACACCTGGCCAAATCGTTCCGCGATGCGTATGTGTATGACGGCATATATAGTCCGGGGCGGGGCCGTGTGGTGGGCAAACCCACCGCCGAACTGTATGGGCGGCAGTTCATTGTCTTTTCGCGCAACCATGATCAGATTGGCAACCGGATGCTGGGCGAGCGGATTGGGCAGCTATTTTCATTTCCGATGCAGAAACTCATGGCCGGTACCGTCATGAGCAGCCCGTACCTGCCGATGCTGTTTATGGGCGAAGAGTGGGGTGCACTAAGTCCGTTCTCGTACTTCATCAGCCATACCGATCCGGCCCTTGTCGAAACCGTGCGCGAAGGCCGCAAAGCTGAATTTGCCGCCTTCCATACCGACGTACAGGCCCCCGACCCACAGGCCGAAATTACGTTTACGCAATCCAGGCTTGACTGGTACCGGCTGGCCGAAGAGCCGCATCTGACACTGTTCCGGTACTACCAGAACCTGCTGGCCCTGCGCAAAAACTCACCCCTGCGCCACCCCAACCGCGAATCGGTGGAGGTACACGTTGACGAAGAAACCGAAACGCTGCTGATTTTCCGTCAGCACGACGGCGAGCGGGTAGCCTGTATGATGAACTTTGCCAACGTACCACGCGGATTCATCATGCCCGACGACTGCCCCTGGCAAAAACTGCTGGACTCTGCCGACCCCATCTGGCACGGTAACGTATCGGCACCGGACCGGCTCGAAGCGGGTACGCAGGTTGACGTACAGGCCGAGTCGATTCTGATTTACACCAGTGCGCCAGTTTAAAAAAATGTGTGATGTGTAATGCAGTATGTACGTAAGTAGTTGGGCAGTATTAACTGAAATCAACCCGGTATTTTCCGCCAAAATCGGCCCAAATTTTATCCAAAGCTGCCTTAAGGCTG
>JBBRUB010000201.1:0-6516 GCA_038248175.1 Cytophagales bacterium
ACCAGATTGGCAAAGGGCTTGGCCGCATCTACAGAAAGTTGTAGTATTGAGCGGCAGAAGTCTTCGGTTTTGGTTGTGTTCACAAACTACCTCTATCGAATTCCCTGCCATTTTTTTGCCCCCCTACGTCCAAAGTCTAATTATGAAGCACATCACATTAATTACCGTATCTTTTCTTCTTAGCTGTCTGACAGCGGCCTGTGGTTCATTGGGGCCAGATTTGCCCGATCAGGCTCCACCCAAACCGCCCGCGTTTACGTCCTGGGTCGTGGGCGACACTGCCAACGTGGTTACGCAACCGCTGGGGGGCGTGGTGCTGGCGGGGGGCGGTACGGATGTGGACGAGGCCATGCGCTGGCTGCTGCAACGTGCCAACGGGGGCGATGTGCTCATCATCCGGGCGTCGGGCAGCAATGGCTATAATGACTATCTGTTTCGGGAACTGGGCGTTCAGGTCAATTCAGTTGAGACGCTGCTGCTCAACAACCGCACCCTGTCTGACAATGCCGACGTGCTGCGGAAGGTACGCGGGGCCGAAGCCATCTTTTTTGCTGGGGGCGATCAGGCCAACTACGTCAACTTTTATCGCGATACGCCCCTGGCTGCTGCGCTGAACGAGCGCGTTAAAGCGGGGGCGGTACTGGGCGGCACGAGTGCGGGCTGTGCTATTCTGGGCCAGGTCTATTTTTCGGCCCTCAGCGGCTCAGTCACGGCAGACGAAGCCTTAGCCAACCCATACAACCCGGCCATTACACTCGGGATGGACAATTTTCTGCAACAGCCGCTGTTAGCCAATACCGTTACCGATCAGCACTACACTAACCGCAACCGCGAGGGGCGGCACCTGGCGTTTCTGGCCCGGCTGGCAACCGAACGGGGCAAACAGCCGCGCGGTATCGGTGTGGACGAGCGAACTGCCGTATGTGTTTCTCCCAATGGTCAGGCAACTGTTTTTGGGTCAGGTAGTGCGTATTTTTTGCTGGCGTCGGCCACGAAACCGGAGGTATGCCAGCCCGGAAAACCGCTGACCTGGATTGCCGACAAACAGGCCGTATCCGTCACGGCCATTCCCGGCTCAGTAGCGGGTACGGGCGGTTTCGATCTGACTACTTTTCAACCGGCAACCGGCGTTACCACAAGTTTTTGGTATGCTGATGCGGGGCGGTTGATTAAACGCTAAACTACCGGCTATTGTCCAACGTTTTAGTGAAGAACGCTCTCCCTAAAACAACGACTATGAACCGGCTTTTACTTTCCATATGCCTGCTGCTGGCGTCCCTGCCGCAGTTATCGGCGCAGTACATCACGGTAGCCCCCCGCGTTGACGACGTAAACGACCGCGACGTGACTATTCAGCGGGTACAGTTGACCGACGAGTACACGATCATTTACATGAGATTTCAGGACAGTCGAAGAGGGGGTAACATAAGTTTTCAACCTGACTCCCGGTTATACGTAAATCAGGGTGAGCGGTCATACAAGTTTATTAGAGCCGAAAATATTCCAACAGATAAGAGCATTCTCGTTGGACCAGATAAACAGGTCAATTTCGTTGCCTACTTCGAGCGTATCGATCCCGGCTATACGATATTTGACCTATTCGAGTGTAAAGATTATCAAAGACTTACGCCGGATGGGGTAAACAGCTTTACCTGCTTCAACTTCTGGGGTGTTCACATTACCAACCCGAAAAAGAAAGACGCCTACGCCCGCCGGACTCCCCGCCCAACCCCCGTACCGAAACCAACGCCGAAACCCCGTTACGCACCACGCACCTCGCCGGGAGTTGGTACACCCGCACCAAGAACCGAATCCGCTGCCCCCGAACCCACCACGACGAGCGTGGCCATCAACGGTGTAACGCGCAACGCAAATACAAAAAAACCCGTAACTGCCACCGTGACGTATCAGCTTATTTCGGGAGCCGAAACCACCGGCAACGACCCGGAATCGGTACAGAGCGCACAACCGAACGGCAACTACAAAATTCCCGACGTGCAGCGGGGAGTTTATGCCCTGACGGTTTCGGCAGACGGCTATTTCAGTCAGACCGACACGCTGGCCACCAACAAGGTGAATGTATTGCGCAACTTCGATCTCGTTCCGATTGAGGTAGGGGCCAAACTCACGCTGAAAAATATCTATTTCAATGCCTCCAAATACGATCTAAAACCCGAATCGTTTCCCGAACTCGACCGGCTCGTTACGGTTATGCAAAGCAACCCCACCCTGCAAATCAAACTCGAAGGCCATACCGATACGATTGGCGATTTCGACGCCAATGTAGAACTATCCCGCAACCGGGTCAATGCGGTAAAGCGGTACTTAGTAGGCAAAGGCATCGGCGCGGGCCGCATTGAGACGGTAGGCTACGGTCCGTCGCGGCCTATCAACACCACCCGAAGCCTGAAAGAACGGCCCGAAAACCGGCGTGTCGAAATGGTTGTCGTGACGGTATAGGCATTTCGCCGTATTTTTACGGTTCCGATACCCAACGTATTGTCTGTCATTCCGACGAAGGAAGGATCCCGATGTAGTTGAAAACCTTCACTATATTGAGATTCCTCCTTCGTCGGAATGACAGAACATAGGAAAAAGCATACATCATCGTGTACTCAATAGCCGCATAGGAACTGATGCGGCTTTTTATATGAAAAATTATCCATTTATTCTGTTCACTCTCTTTGCACCAACAAGCATGACTCCCGCCCAAACGCTCCCAAAGCCCCCCAAAGCCGCCCTAAAGCCCCACCCCATCAGTACCCACGGCGATACCCGCATTGATAATTACTATTACCTCAATGACCGCGAAAACCCCGATGTCATTGCCTATCTCAATGCCGAAAACACCTACGTCGATCAGGTGCTGGCGCCCGTAGCGGAGTTGAAAGAAAAACTCTTTACCGAGATGAAGGGCCGCATTAAAGAGCAGGACGAATCGGTGCCGTACAAAGAGGGCAACTACTGGTACTACTCCCGCTACGTTACGGGGGGCGAATACCCAGTTTATTGCCGTAAGAAAGGGACACTGGATGGCACCGAAGAAATCATGTTCGATGGTAACGAGCTGGCAAAGGGCCACAATTATTACCAGTTGGGTGGCTACGAAGTGTCGGACAATGACGAACTGGCCTTGTTTTGCGAAGACACCGTAAGTCGGCGGTTGTACACGCTGCGGATCAAAAACCTGAAAACGGGCGAGATATACCCCGAAATCATCCCGAATACCGAAGCGGGCAGCCTGGCCTGGGCGGCAGACAACAAAACATTCTTCTACATCAAAAAAGACCCGCAAACACTGCTTGGCTATCAGGTATTCCGGCATGTACTCGGCACCGATCCCACGCAGGATGTGCTGGTCTATGAAGAACCCGACAACCAGTTTTATATGGGTCTGGAACGCAGCAAGTCGAAGAAGTATATCATCATCAGCGTTGATCACAACGGCGTGGCTACGGAGTCGCGGCTACTGGAAGCGAGCAAGCCAACCGGCACGTTTGCTGTGTTCCTGCCCCGCCAGAAAGGTCACGAATACGATTTGGTACATTATCAGAACAAGTTTTACATCCGCACCAACTGGCAGGCCGAAAACTTCCGGCTGATGGAAGTTACCGAGGGTAAAACGACGGACCGGGCCAACTGGAAAGAGGTCATCCCGCACCGGACCGACGTGTATCTGGCTAATATGGATGTGTTTGTGAACCACCTCGTACTGGGCGAACGCAAAGCGGGCCTGACCAACATCCGGGTGCTGAAGCAACACAAAACCGGCCACCCGACAAACGACGATTACTACCTACTCTTCCAGGATCCGGCCTACGTAGCGGGCATTGCCTACAATCCCGATTTCAACACCAATGTCCTGCGCTACGGCTATGCCTCGCTAACCACACCCAGCTCGACCTACGATTACAACATGGATACCCAAACGGCCACGCTGCTGAAACAGCAAACCGTTTTGGGCGGCTTCGACCCGGCCAACTACACCTCAGAGCGGGTATTCGTAACGGCCCGCGATGGGGCCAAAGTCCCTGTATCGCTGGTCTATCGGAAAGGCACGAGAAAGGACGGGTCCGGGCCACGAAAGGCGGCACCGTTGCTGCAATATGCTTATGGCTCATATGGTATAAACATCGAGCCGGGCTTTAGCAGTACGCGGCTGAGTTTGCTGGACCGGGGGTTTGTGTTCGCGCTGGCGCACATCCGCGGTGGGCAGGAGATGGGGCGCAAATGGTACGAAGATGGTAAGATGCTAAAGAAGCAAAACACCTTCAACGATTTCATCGACGTATCGAAATACCTGATCGAAAAGCAATACACGGCGGCTGACAAACTCTTTGCAATGGGCGGCAGCGCGGGCGGTCTGCTCATGGGCGCGGTTGTCAACCAGGCTCCGCAACTCTACCGGGGCGTAGTAGCCGCCGTGCCGTTTGTGGACGTGGTAACGACTATGCTGGACGAAACCATCCCGCTTACCACCGGCGAGTTTGAGGAGTGGGGTAATCCAAAACAGAAAGTCTATTATGACTACATGAAATCGTACTCGCCCTACGACAACGTAACGCGGCAGGGCTACCCCAACCTGCTCGTCACCACCGGCCTGCACGACTCGCAGGTGCAATACTGGGAACCCGCCAAGTGGGTGGCCAAACTCCGCACCATGAAAACCGACAATAATCCCGGCGCGGAAACGCAGTTGCTGCTGCACACGAATATGGAAGCTGGTCATGGGGGTGCATCGGGTCGGTTCCAGGCCCTCAAAGAAATCGCGCTGGAGTATGCTTTTATCCTGAATCTGGTGGGAATCAGGGAGTAGCACAGATTACACCAAAAGGTAAAACGTCCGGCTCTGTAATGGTACAGAGCCGGACGTTCGTGTTATGAAACAGGTGAAACTGATTAACCCCGGTCGTTCAGATTTGAGCGGATGAACTCGTGTTCGGGCAGCATGGGCATGGCGTACAGCATCGACTTGTTACGCTCGAACGCAGGGCGGTCAAGTTCGGTAGCTGTATAGTGTCCGGCCTGAAAAGCAGTCAGCATTTGTTTAATCAGTTCGCTGTCATCAGGGCGATCCTCTTCATCAACCATCAGCACCCCCCCATCGGTGTAGGGATGATTTTGGCGTGCGCCCCGTTCCAGATCAGGCCCAACTATGGTTGTTCCCCGGTAGCTGGTTGGTGTCAGTTCTTTCCCGTTCAGATGCCGGGCCACATCGGCGGGCGGCTCTCCAGTCGGCACGTCGTGGCTAATAACAACCGGCTCTGCCTCAGCCAAAACCATATTCTGGTCCTCTTCGGCAGATAGGGCTGTCTCGTCTGTTACAATCTCATCTATGAGTATTGGTAGCTCAACAGCACCTGAATCGTGCGGGGTTTTGAGTTGATCCATCAGCTTAGTGGTTCCCTCAAATCCAGCAGCAATGACCGTTACCCGCAGTTTGTCGCCCAGCTTTTCGTCCGTAATGGCCCCGAACTTGAACATCCGGGCTTCGGTCTGAATTTTCTGCGCTACGTGTTCTGAAATGGCCATCTGCTCGCGCAGGAGCATCGCCTTTTCCTTACTCGATGAGATAGTAAGAAGAATACGCTTAGCACCCCGAATGTCATGATCGTTGAGCAGGGGCGAGTTCAGGGCGGCTTCAATGGCGTCAATAGCACGGTCGTCGCCACCGGCTTCTGCAGAACCCATCACCGACTGCCCGGCGTTTTCAAGCACCTTCTTTACGTCGGCAAAGTCTGCGTTGATATCGCCCTGCGTCGTGATGATCTCGGCAATACTTTTCACGGCATTGGCCAGTACGTCGTCGGCGTGGGCGTAGGCGTCGGTCCAGGTCAGTTCGCTGTATAATTCGGCCAGTTTATCGTTCAGCACGACCAGTACGGTATCGCAGCTTTTCTTGAGCTTCTCAATGCCTTCGCGGGCCTGATCTTTCTTGTCTGTTCCTTCAAAATAGTACGGAGCCGTTACAACAGCTACCGTCAGCAAACCCATTTCGCGGGCTACCTCAGCTACTACTGGAGCCGCACCTGTACCGGTACCGCCCCCCATACCCGCCGTAATGAACACCATTTTGGTGGGTGGGGCCAGTAGATTCCGAATCTCGTCGATACTGGCCCGGGCGGCATCTTCGCCCGCTTTAGCCTCCGTACCGGCTCCCAGTCCATCACCCAACTGTAGCTTGTTGCGAATTGGATTTTTCATGAGTGCCTGCCGGTCGGTGTTACAGACGGCAAAATCCACGTCCTTCATTTTAAGGTCGTGCATATGCTTCACAGCATTGCCACCCATACCCCCTACGCCCACCACTTTGATGATGATTGGCGTTTCTTCTGGCGTATTGTCGTATCGGTATCCCTGGCTTAGCATAGTATTGGTTGTGTGGTATCGGTGTACTGGTAAAGATATGTCTGAATGCAAATGAACCGACGCGGAGCCGGTTGTCCTTTTCAGGTTGTTAATAGGGTTCAGTTTCACTCCCGCGAATGGGTCGGGTCAACTTACGAAGCCAGCCCA
>JBBRUB010000202.1:0-6513 GCA_038248175.1 Cytophagales bacterium
CCCCGCTCAAGATCAACGGCGTAGCGAAACCGCTGGTCGATGCGCCCGGTTAAGTTACTGGTAACGAGTTGCAGTTTAGTGCCGCCAATTTCAATGCCCAGATTCATTGGTTATGGAGTAGTACGCGTGATTTTTGTCTGCGCGAAATACGATTACCGTTGTCGCATGGTGGCGAGGCCCACGTAAATTTCGTCGCCTTTGAGCGGGATGGTGGAGTAAAACTGGTAGCCACCCTGCACGTAACGAAGCAATACGCTGCCCGTTTGGTTAGGTTTTGCATAGGGTTGTGTGGCTGCTACCAGAATCTGATTGCCGTTTATAATAGCCCGTACAAAGGGTAAATTCCTGGTCTTGAGCTGGTTGGCGTTGTATTTGTACCATGTTTTGCCACCGTCGTAAGAGCATTCGGTGTTCTCGTTTAGGTAGGTTTCGCGGCCATTGAACACATTGCTGTGGTGTTTGAAGAGCCGCCACAGGCCGTGAACATAATGCTCGTAACAGGCGTAATGCCGCTCGTTGCCGGTACCGCCCCGCGTCAGGTCATTGGGCGAGCGCGTATTGGGTGTCAGGTTCCAGTGGTCGTCCCAGAAAACGGCTCCGTAGGCACCCGTGAACCAGTAAAACACGCCCATTCCTTCGGCAATGGCCGGTGGAGCCGCGTTCTCGGCCTGACCACTGCGTTCAAAAGCAGCACTCTGCGTATTGAATAGCCACTGCCAGGCAACGCGTTTTTTGGGTGATAATTTACCATTTACTTCCTGCTCGCCCAGCAGCGACGCCAGCCAGTGACGTCCGTTATCGGCAGCGTGGTCAATCGTGTAATCGAAATCGGGATAGACGTAATAGCTACCCGGCATCTGAAAATCGACATAGTCTGAAAACGATTTACCCACCAGATCATTGGGCATTCCCCGCTGCTTGCTGGTAGCCGTTTGTTGCGCTTTGGCCGTCCAGAGCCATTCTGCGGTAGCGGTATAATCTTCCTGCCGCGAATAGCCCATTGTGTAGTGTGGCACTGGGCTGATGGCACCAATCTCGGTCTGACTGCTTACGTTTTCTTTGATCGTTTTGAACAAGTACCCGAATAGGTTAGCTTGTTCCTGTCGGTCACCCACGTTGCCCATGTCGTTTTCGATATCAATAAACATCATTCCATACGTACTTTTCATGCCGCCCGGCGGGCAGTCGCCAAAGCCTACGCAACCACCCTGCAACTCCATAGCTGACTGATAAACGGTATTGCGGTTAGGCCGGGCGTTGGGCGAAGGAAGAACGCGATACGTTGTGTTCGAGGCTGCCGTACTTTCTCTAGCCCAGTCCAGCCCGAAGTTTTTCACGAAATAATCGGCGTAAATAACGATTGCCCGCTGGCTCTGCTTTAACCGGCTTTGCCAGTTTTTTGGCGGAAGTCCGTCGCCCCAAATTTCCTCGTTGCGTACCATCCGGCCCTGTTCAATAGACGAAAATCCCCGCCGGAAGAGTTTGCTCCAGTCCTGCTGTACGTGCAGGTTGCGCCCGGCTCCGGCAAAAACCAGTCGTTTGGTAGCGGGCAGCGTAAAATCACCCACAATGTCGAGGTTGTAGTGGCCCCGGCGCATAGGTGGCGTGGGCGTGAAGCGGGCGCGGGGCGTGGGCGTCAGCGGGGTCTGCGCAGGCAACGGTTCCTGCTGATAAACGGCAACAGGTTCGGCCCCGGCAGACGACCGGCTCAGCCAGATACCCGCACCGGCAACCGCAACGGCGGTACCCAATAATAAAAACTTCATCGGACGTGTCAAAATAAACAGGTAAGGTGTAAAAAAGGGGGTAAGGGGTAAAGGGTACATGAAATCGGCGTCAGCAATATACCCTACTCCTTTACACCTTGCACCTTTTTTACTCGTCAATATACCGTTTGGTAATGGGCTGATACGAGTCGATACGCCGGTCGCGGAGGTACGGCCAGGTGGTGCGGTACTTGTCGGTCAGGGCCAAATCAATGGTTTGTACGTGTACCGTTTCTTCGTCGTGCGGGGCCAGATACAGCAGCGAACCGAACGGATTGGCCACGAACGACCCCCCCCAGAACTGCTGATCGGCTTCGCGACCCACGCGGTTTACGGCCACTACGTGAATACCGTTGGCAATGGCGTGGCTCCGTTGAATGGTCTGCCAGGCGTTGTACTGTTCAGTGTTTTGGGCGGGGTCCGGTTCGCTGGTGTCCCAGCCAATAGCGGTGGGATAGACCAGTAATTCCGCCCCCATCAGAGCCGTAATTCGGGCGGCTTCGGGGTACCACTGATCCCAGCAGATCAGGACGCCAATTCGGGCAAATTTCGTGTCGAACACCTTGTAGCCCAGATCGCCGGGGGTGAAGTAGAACTTCTCGTAGTAGCCGGGATCGTCGGGGATGTGCATTTTTCGGTACTTACCGAGGTAGCTGCCGTCGGCATCCAGTACGGCGGTGGTGTTGTGGTATAGCCCCTGCGCCCGCTTCTCAAACAGCGATGCCACGACGACCACGCCCAGCTCGCCCGCCACAGCGGCCAGCCGTTCGGTGGTGGGGCCGGGAATGGCTTCGGCGAGGCTGAAGTTATGGTGGTCTTCCACATCGCAGAAGTACAGCGAGGTGAACAACTCCTGCAGACAGACAATCTTCGCTCCTTGCTGAGCCGCTTCGCGAATGCCGGTTATGGCTTTCTGAATATTGGTTTCCCTATCAGCCACGCAGCTCATCTGCACCAGCCCGATATTGACGTTCTTAGACATGGTGCAAAAGTAAGGCGTTCCCGCTTGAGAACGCCCCTTGATGCTAAAAGTCCGAGTTGCCGGTCCCAGCTAAAATGACTATAACACCCCTCGTTTCATCTCTTTCCCGGCGAAGTCTGCCGCGCGGGCAGTGATGGCCATGAACGTGAGCGACGGGTTTTGGGTGGAGGTCGAGGTCATGCAGGCCCCGTCGGTAACGAACACGTTTTTGCAGTTGTGCAGTTGATTCCATTTATTGAGCAGCGACGTTTTCGGGTCTTTACCCATCCGAACGCCCCCCATCTCGTGAATGTCCAGCCCCGGTGCTTTGTCTGGTTTGTCGTGGGTTTTGATGTTTATAAAGCCTGCCAGGGTCATCATTTCGGTCATCTGCTCATGGAAGTCCTGAATCATTTTCTCGTCGTTATCGTCGTAAGCTACCGAAATGTTCAACTGCGGAATGCCCCAGGGATCGGTCAAAGATGGGTCGAGCCGGACGTAATTGGATTCTTTGGGAATGGTTTCGCCCATCATGTGCGACCCCGCCTTCCAGTTGTCATACCTGGGTTTCATCAGGCTTGCTTTCAGGTCCTCGCCCATGCCGGTGGTGTCGGTGTTGGTGCCGCGATAGGCGCTGAACCCGGCTGCGTAGCCGCGCAAGAAATCGGTTTCCTGTTTCTTTACGTTGCGGAAACGCGGAATGTAGCTCCCATTGGGCCGGATACCTTCGGTGACGGTATCCTGAAATCCTTCGTGTTCGCCGGAGATCGTGGTGCGGAAGTTATGGAACGCTACGTATTTGCCCAGCAGCCCGTTATCGTTGCCCAGCCCGTTGGGGAATCGCTTAGAGGTGGAGTTGAGCAGAATCAGATTGGAGTTGAGCGTAGCAGCATTGACAAAAATGATCCGGGCGTAATACTCGGTCATCTGCTTGGTATTAGCGTCGATGACCCGAACCCCGGAGGCTTTGCCTTTTGCTTCGTCATAAATAATCGAGTGAACCACGGAGTCGGGCCGGAGGGTCATCTTTCCGGTTTTGGCGGCCCAGGGCAGGGTACTGGCGTTGCTGCTGAAATACCCGCCGTAGGGGCAGCCCCGCTGGCAGATCGACCGGTTCTGGCACTGCGCCCGGCCCTGCTGATAGTGAATTTGTTTAGGCTCGGTCAGGTGCGCACAACGGCCAATAATGACCGGGCGGGTGCCGTTATAATGCTTCGCCATTTCGCTGCCGAAGTGCTTCTCCACGCACGACTGCTCGTGGGGCTTCAGAAACTCACCGTCGGGCAGGGCGTCAATGCCGTCTTTGTTGCCCGAAATGCCGGCAAATTTCTCTACGTAGCTGTACCAGGGAGCTATATCGGCGTAGTTGATGGGCCAGTCCACCGCGAAGCCGTCACGGGCGGGCCCTTCAAAATCGTACTGCGACCACCGCTGCGTACCCCGCGCCCACATCAGCGATTTGCCGCCCGTCTGGTAGCCACGAATCCAGTCGAAGGGTTTTTCCTGTACGTAGGGGTGTTCGGCGTCTTTGACGAAAAAATGGGTGGCGTCTTCCCGGTTGGCGTAGCAGCGGCTGGCCACGGGATTGGCGTCTATGTAGTCTTTGTTGAGTGAGCCGAGGTGGTCAAACTGCCAGGGTTCCATCATGGTGGTGGGGTAATCGACAATGTGCTTCACATCGCGGCCCCGCTCCAGCACGAGCGTACGCAGGCCTTTGCCGGTCAGTTCTTTAGCGGCCCAGCCGCCCGATATACCGGAGCCGATGACAATGGCGTCGTAGGTACGGTCTTTAACGGAATCTACATTTAAAAAGGACATGGAATGAGCAATAGAATGCTTGAAAAATCAGGAAGTTTATGGAGCTTAGTTATGCTGGAATGGACACGCAGCCGTGGTAAAAGCCGGGTGCCATGACGTACTTCTTCACGTTGACCAGATAATACTCCGAACTGGTGTAGCCCCGGATAGTCAACTGCTTTATCATATCGACAAACGCTTTTCCTGCCGGGTCGGTCGAGGCTACCATGATGGTCAGTACGGCCATACGCTGAGTGACGTCACTATCGGCAAACGCTTTTCCGTGCAGCTGCTGCGCCGTAGCGTCGGTCAGGGCGAGGCCCTGCTCCAGCATCTGCTGCGCGGCTGGGCCGTAGCAGTCGCGAATCATGCGCATGGCATATTTGTGGACGTTCGTGGCTTTGGCCCCCGGCGTGTCGGTTGCGGGAATAAACGTCTCGACAATCTCGGCCAGCAGGCTCTCCTGGTCGAGGGGTAGGGTGGCAACGGAACCGAGCGATTCGGCGGTCCAGCCAGATGCCCAGGCGGGTAAGCTGACCAGCCCACCAAAGGCTACGGCCACGTGTTTAAGAGCAGAACGTCGTTGCATCTTTCAAAAAGATAAATTAAGGAATACGTTAGAAACGGGAAGTTAGCCAGTATAGCCCAGTAATCAAAGGCATGAACCCCGGCTGTCCTACCGACTGCGTTAGCTGCCGACGGTAGGACAGCCGGGGTTCATGCCTTTCTCTGACAAAGGAACACTTATCATATACAAACCATGACAACTCGCCGGGATTTTCTTCAGGCTACTGCCCTGACCACTGCCGCAGCCACTTTTTCGCCCCATGTTTTGCTGTCGGCTACGTCGCCCAAAAAGGATAAACTGGGCGTAGCGCTCGTAGGGCTGGGCTATTACAGTACCGATTTGCTGGCCCCGGCTTTGCAAAACACCAAACACTGCTACCTCGCCGGCATCGTGACCGGTACGCCCGCCAAAGCCGAGAAGTGGAAAAAGCAGTACAACATTCCCGATAAGAATATCTACAGTTACCAGACCTTCGACCAGATTGCCAACAACCCCGACATCGATGTGGTGTATGTGGTACTGCCCCCGTCCATGCACGAAGAATACGTAGTGCGAGCGGCTAAGGCGGGCAAGCACGTGTGGGTAGAAAAGCCAATGGCCGTCACGGCAACCGAATGTCAGAACATGATCGACGCCTGCAAAAAAAACAAGCGGGTGCTGACCGTGGGCTACCGGCTTCACCACGAACCCAACACGCAGGAATACGTAAAAACGCTCCGCGATGGTAAAATTGGCGATATTCAGCTGGTGACCTGCTCGGCGGGTTATTACGACGGGCGCACCGATCACTGGAAACAAAAGAAAGAAATGGGCGGGGGCGTCATGTACGACATGGGCGTGTACGTATTGCAGGGTGCGCGGCTGGCTGTTGGCGAAGAACCCATTGCCGTAACGGCGCAGCAATACACCAGCCGACCCACCGTCTATAAAAACGGACTGGACGAAACCAGCATGGCGCAGTTGATTTTCCCCAGCGGAGCGCGGGCGGCTGTTCAATCAAGCTACGGCATGAACATGAACTTTCTGGATGTGACCGGCTCGAAAGGAAAACTGCGTATGGAACCCTACTCCGCCTACAACGGCCTGAAAGGAAGCTGGAACGGCAAAGATAACAGCGGTATTATTGAACACGCCTATGCCGTACCCTACCAGCAAACGCAGCAGATGGATAATGACGCCCTGGCCATCATGCAAAACAAGCCCGTTCTGGTACCCGGCGAAGAAGGACTGCGCGACATCAAAATTGTGGAGGCTATCTATGAAGCTACCCGCACCGGTCGTGAAGTGAAAATAGGCTGAACAGATAGTTATTGATGGTCATTCACCGCGTCAGCTTCGACAATCAGCGAACAACCATCAATGACTATTTACTCACAGCCGGATGGTGTGTTGAGCCTCCGTATTGGATCTGGCGGGATCAA
>JBBRUB010000203.1:0-6500 GCA_038248175.1 Cytophagales bacterium
GGTACTTCTATCTGGAAGGGTTGAAGGTCTTAGCCAATTTCATACTATTTCAAGACTTCATACATCAGCAAGGTCTTACGCAAGAGCAAGTGAATCAGCTACTTAGCATGGTCTGACAACCTTTTACTGAGTTTTCAATTAAAACGTTGACTGATTAGTACTGGAACTCCTCATCGACACACAGATTGAGTGAGACCTCACACCTGGCGTATCTCCCAAAGGGTGGTGTTCGGAATAGATTACGGTGATTGGACGACCGACCGTTGCCTGACGCTTCCTGAAAATTTTCGGGTTCGCCAGAAGCGCAGTCGCTGCCGACGTACAGCTACCTCAGGTGTCGGTTGCGCGTTGGGGGTTACGGGTCGAGGTGTAGACGATTAACCCAACCAGCATAACGAAGAGGATCAGCGACGAGCCTTGCGTGCCAAACCCCAGCCCGCCTTTGTCGACGGGTTTGGTGAGCAGATCACCGAAAGTGGCCCCGAACGGCCGGGTCAGCACAAAGGCAATCCAGAACAGAATAACCGGCGAAATCTGGGTGAAGTAATGCGCCAGAATAACGACGCCGATCAGCGACCCGATCAGAATGGCACCCCCGCCGAAACCAAGCCCGGAGTCATCGGCCAAAAAATCGCCGAGGGCCGTACCCAGCGTGTTGGAGAATAAAATTGCCGTCCAATAGAACAGTTCAACGCGCGGGGTACGGATGTTTGTCACCGACAGCGATCTTTCGCTGCGGTACCAAACGGCCAGAATGATCACTAAAATCGTGACCAAAATGGCGGACCCGGTCGCGTAGCCCAGCCCCAGCGTCCGGTCCATGTAGTCGGACATGGTCGTCCCGGCCGTGCTGGTGGCTAAGATCACCGACCAGTACAACGCCGGAATGTACCGGTTGGCCCGAAGCTGACCGATCAGCGTGATGATGAAGACGCCGATCAGGATAAGCGAACTGACGGCATAGCCCATCTTCAGGGTCTGCGCCAGGAGATCGCCCGCCGTTTCGCCCAGCGTAGTGGCGCAGATTTTCATGATCCAGAACAGGAGCGTAATTTCCGGCACCTTTTTCAGGATCAAGTCATTGCGGTCTGTATTCGACAAGTCAGTAGTCATTTTTTGAGGGTTTTGTGGATGAAATCAGGTTGCTATACGATAACGCAGCGTATTGGCGGCTCGTCAGCCCAGCCGTGCGGATTGCCGGGGTCACGTGCTTGTTTTAGGTTGAACTCTGCTATGAAATAAGGCACGCAGGGCCGTGGGTAACACCAGAAACAGCAGGGGCAGCCCGACGATAAAGCCCCCAATGACGGCCACCGCCAGCGGTTGCTGCATCTGCGCTTGGCCCAAATCCCAGGGCCAGCGGCATCAGGGTCAGAATCGCACCAATGGCCGTCATCAGTTTAGGCCATAGCGGCTGCATTTGGCGTAGCCCGGCTATTTGGCGGCTGAGTTTACTTTCCCGTATTGACCACGCTGGCCGGTAGCTCGTAAAGTAGCCAGGTCTTGTTTTGAATCGACGCAGCTTTTTGTTGAATCAGGCGGATAAAATCGACGATGCCCAGCGGCTCGTTGCTGTTGGCATGAATCAGTACAAAACTGCCCGGTTTGGGCCCCTGTCTCTTGGCTAACCAGGCATCGCTGCCGATGGGTAGCAGGCCGAACGCCAGCACTTGGTCAAATACGGCTTCGTCGGAGACAAGTCCCGGAAACCGGAAGAAAGCAGCGGGTAACCGGTTGTTTTGCAGCATAGCCTGTTCATTCAATAAAACCTCGTCGGTGATGTTTGTATGGGGTTCAAGTAGAAAATTAATGAGCAGGGGCCGCCCCGGATTGAAGCGGTGGTGGTAGGAATGATTTACCCACGTGATGGCTAAATCGCCCCGCCTGACCAAGTTTTTCAGGTACGTCAAATCAGTGGGGTGGCTCGCCATCCACAGGCCGGTAATGGTGATGGTGATCGGAACGGGCTTCTCTTCAGGCTCAAAAGTCGCAATGATAGCCTTAAATACGGACCGGGTCAGTGGTTTGGTGGAGAGGCAAAGGTCAATCGTCAGGCTGAACCCGCGCTCCGTCGTATCGGCCCGTTCCAAACCGGCATCCTGCAATGAACCGTCGCGCTGCTGCTCCTGCTGCATGGCCCGTCCGTAGGGCGTGTTGGCCACTTGTCGGCGCAGTACAAGCCACGGCAGCGGGCGCACTGCGTCGCCGGGTAAGGCAGCTACGCTTGTTTTTAGCGTCTGTGGATCAACCAGCAGATGGCGCAACTGATTGTTTTGCCGCCATTGCCGCAACACGATTTGTTGCGGAAGGCGGGTGGTCAATCCAAAAAAAATGCGGTAGTCGGATAGTTAGGCGATGGCCCCTGTACCAGGAAACAGCGCTAAAAGCCCCAGTAAGAATAGCCGTTGCATAGCGATAAAAAAAGTCTAAGTCTCTTCAACTACGTTATTCGTTCTGCCGGCTCTCCAACTGCTCAATTTTTGTTCGCAGTTGCCGAACCTCCTCGATTAATTGCCGCATTTCGCTCTCTTCCTCCTGCTGTTCCGGCTCAACAAAGAAATTAGCCACAAAGCCGGTGAACGTACCAAACAATCCTACCCCCGCTGTTATCACCACGGCCGCGATCAGTCGTCCGGCGTCAGTAACGGGATACCGATCGCCGTAGCCGACGGTGGTGATGGTAACGAAGCTCCACCACAGCGCGTCGGACGGAGTTTTGATGTTGGCCTCCGGCACCCGCTCTACGTACAGAATAGCCACAGATCCGAAGACCAGCAGCAAACCCGCGCTGAGCAGCATCACCGTCAGTGTACCGTTAGCCCGGTTGCGAAACACGTAGACCAGAAAGGCGCGGGTGGTGCGAAACGCCCGGATCATCCGTAGAATTCGGATAATCCGGGCTATATGCCCCAGCCTCCCCCAGTCGAAAGCGGGCAGGCTGGCCAGCAGATCGATTCAGCCCCAGCGCATGAACGCCAGCTTATCGGGAGCCTGGTATAACCGCAGACCAAAATCATACAGAAAATAAAAACAGATGCCCGTGTCGATCCGGTCGAGCAATACCCGCGTGTCAGGTTCCAGCGGCAGCAGTTCCCGGAGTAGCAATGCCGCCCCGCCTGACGCTGCACCAGCATAACAAGCTGATGCAGCGTCAGGCGGGGCGGGTTAGGCTGGTTCATGGATTGGCATCAATGAGTAGACTGACTGTCCAGTTTGCGGTTGATTTCCTGGAGCAGTTCAAACTGTTTGGTCTGGGTATCATACAGGGTCTTGATCTGGTCCTGAAGCAGTAAATCCATTTTCTGGTGCAGGCTGCGAATCTCCAGTTCGGCTTTCAGGTTGACCAAATAATCGTTTTCACTCCGCATCCGGTCTTTTTCTTCCTGCCGGTTCTGGCTCATCATGATAATCGGAGCCTGCAAAGCCGCAATACAGGACAGGATTAAATTCATCAGAATAAACGGGTACGGGTCAAAGTCGACTTGGTTGGGAGCCAGTACGTTGAACAAAATCCAACCGACCAGAATGATGCCAAACAGGATAATGAACCGCCAGCTACCGCCAAACCGCGCTACCTTGTCCGAAATCCGCTGGCCCCGCGTGAGTACTTCGGTGGGCGGATGCAACAGGTTATCGACGATCAGCTCCTGTTCCCGGATTGTTTGCGCCACAATCTGGTGGAGCTTGGTTAACTGCTCGTTCTCGTCGGCTAAAAGCTGGCCAATCTGGTTCGATTCCATGCGTGAATAACAAATAGCGTGAGATAAGGAGTCTGTTTACCGGGTCAGGCGTTCACTGCAGCCGGGTTGTTTTCCCCTGGTGACCACCCTCCGTTGACAACTAAACTGGGTTGATTGATTATTCACCGGGCTGACGGGCGGGTCCGCCCGGACCGAAGCCAGTGCCAGGTATCTTTTACTGATTCTGCGTAGACGGTCAGACCGGCGCTGTAGTAAGCTCCGTCATAGTGCTCTTTGAGGGCTAAGGGGAAAAGTGCCCGCCGGTAGCCGACCTGGGCGTTCAGGCCAGCCCAGCGGGTGACGCGCCACTCGCCATACACGCCGACCTGCACGGGGACAAATAACGTGTGCTGCCGCTGGGCGACCGGCTGATTGGTGACCCAGTCCGTTGGCGTTGCCGACGCCACACCCGCTCCCATCTCAACGGGCAGGCTAAGGGTAAATCCATGCCCGGCGGCAATGTTGCGCCAGTACATCAGACTGCCAAACCACAGGTCCCGTTTCGTATAGTACGCAAAATTAAGCCGCCGGGCCGCCTTTCGGTGCCAGTCGATGAACCGCAAGCGGGCGTCGTAGGTCAGCCAGTAATACCCGATGGTGAGTTGATTACGCCGTGGCCCCAGCGCAACTCCCGCGTTGATGCCGTTGACCCCAACGTGATGACAGTCGATGAACGAGCTGCGAAAATCCAGGTTGACAACGGGCCGGACCGGCCGGTGACCGGCCGAATCCTGCACAGCGACGTCGGCCGGTGGTCCCAGCGTTTGCGCCCCTGCCTGACGACCCGGCAGCAGGAGCAGGCCAAGCAGGCTGGCCCGGCAGATACCCATGCGTAAAGCTGCGGCCCTGTTTTGACTCATCATGGTTCCGTCCCGTTGAATTGGCTGTACCCCGAAGATCAGTTGATGGCTACGGCTACGGAAACCGTCAGGCCGTGTGGATTTACCTCTAACTCATTTTTCGATACGTGAAAGGCTTTAAACCCCACCTCAAACTGGGGCATAACGTGCTTCGTGAGTTGCCAGCGGATGCCCCCGCCGACGTACATATACAGGCCCCGTTCATCAACGCCGTAGGGCAGGCTCGCTGCCGTATCGTATCGTTGGTAACGAACGAACGAAATACCCTGCGCCGAATGTGCAAACACGGTGCCCTGTTTGCGGTGCAGCAGCTGAAAGCGGGTATCCATAAACAAGGGCAAAAACCGAAGATCAGCCAGGTACCAGCCGTTGTCGTAGTGGTCGCCAGCGTAGGCATACTCCACCCCGACGCCCAGCGCAAACCGGTTCGTGAGCGGGTAGGACAGGCACAGACTCCCACCCGAAAAATAGTTATCGTGGGTACTTTTCATCGTTTGCAGTGCGCCGATGACGAAAAAACGACCGGGTATGGAGTCATTCCGACCGCTGTCGTAGGTATGAGGTCCCGTTGGGGCTGGTGTAGCCTGAAACAACCACAGGATCGGCAGGCAAAACAGAGAAAGACTCATGGCGGTTACGCTTCTTTGTGCGGGTTAGCTGGTAAATTCGTGGATAGGCCCCGTCAAAACAGCGGCTGGTCCTGCCCGTTCTTCACGGGAATACGCAGACACTGACTGACGGTTTATGAAGCCTCTCATCTTACGTGAAGACGGGCAAATCGTTCACGGTCGGTCAGGCCGTAACCCGCCCAGGCTCCGGGTATCGTCCAACGCGCTGCAGCGCATTGGACGCCTGCACCAGATCGAGGTCTTCGCTGTAGAGCAGGTACTTATCGCGCCACTCATCGGCGTATTTCTCTTTGAAGGCCCGCAGTCCTTTCAGGTGGGCAAACGCCCGGATGCGTTCGTAGGCGACTTTAATGGCCCGTTCCGCCACGTCCTGCGCGTCGTCAAGGCCCGACAGGGGGGCTAAACCGAGGTTCAAAGTCTGCCAGCCCTGTCGTTGCCCGTACTGGATCAACCCCACCATCAGCACGTCGCTGACTCCGCTAGGCGCGTCGCTGGTTTTGCGGATCAGATCGTAGGTGCCTTCCCCCGGCGTGTAATCCGGGATGACGTTGGCAAAGGCGACGACCTTGCCTTCCGCATTCTCGACCGTCACTACCGGCTGCTGCTTAAGCTCATCCGCCCGAAAAACACCCTGCGAAAAACCACTCTCGGCGACTTTTTCGGTCTGCAGCCATTCGTCCGACACGGCCCGGAGCTGCTGTACCAGTCCGTCGCGCAGGGGTGGCTCGTGCAGGTGGGTGCTGTAGCCGCTCGACTCAACCCGCTTCAGGGCGTTGCGGAGTGACTTGCGCGCCCGCCCGTCGAGCGAAAAATGGGTGAGGTGAACGATACCTTCCTGCCCAATTTTGAGCGTCTTTTTGCCCGAAGCACCAAAGTGACCCAGGTCGTCCCGATCAACGCGGTAGTACAGGGATTGATAGCCCCGCTGGTGGCACAAAATGTCGAATGCCCGCACACTTTGGGCGAACTGATCCACCGGCCCGACGGGGCCTTCCAGCACCACGGCGTTCCGACCCGACAGGCGGTAGGCGACGAACGCCGACGAGTCGGGCAGCAAATGGATTTCTTTATCGGGATACAGCTTGAAATAATCCAGCGTGCTACGGCCGAACCGGGTGGTCAGTTGCCGGGCGGTTTCGTACGCATCGTCCGGGGGCTGATGCAGCACCGGGCGGCTCGTCCGACGCCGGATGGTTACACCGGTAAGCCGACGCAGGGAGGGCGCGGCCAATTGGTAGTTGGGCCGGGTAAACAGCAGTACCAGCAGCACC
>JBBRUB010000204.1:0-6494 GCA_038248175.1 Cytophagales bacterium
AGCGTATAGGTACCTATCACCGTTACCACCGGGTTTTGCTGGGTACTGGTAAAACCACCCGGTCCGCTCCAGGCAAACGTGGCACTGGTGGCGGGCGTATCATCGCCGTAAAGGGCCTGACCAGTCAGCGTGACCGACGTAACGGCGCAGGTCAGCGCACCGCCGGTAGCTTTTGCTTTCAGTGCGGGTACGATGATAATTTCCGTTTCGGCGGCCTGTCGGCAGTTGACATCGTCGGGTGTAGGAAACACAATGGCGTAGATATACTGCTTCAGCGGAGCCGAGGTGTTATTGGTTGTATTGATAGCCGGATTTTGCAGCACCGCCTGAACAACCGGGTCAGCGGTTATAGCCGCCGATGCTGACAGGGCCGTACTCGATACCGCCGATGCCGATACCGCACTGGCCGAGACGGTACCCAATACCGTGCCGCCACTGTACATGGCCGTGCCGGACTGCGGACTGCTGAAAAGAACAAACCGCACCTGATCTGTTTTGGCTAAGTGCAGTCCGTTGGCAACAATGTCTTCGAGGGGAATGTCCGCACAGATCGTCACGGTTTCTTTCTGCGGTACCAGAATGGGGCAGGAGAACATCGACAAGTCAAACGTAAAATTATTCTGGCCGAATGATCCGGTTGTTACCGAGATTACCGCCGAGGTGCCATCGACTGTGGCTTTGGAGTTACGTTGGTCTGTGTCGTCATTACCATCGGTCTGCAACAGGGGCGAAATGGTGTACGAACGCTCTGCTACAGCGGTTGCTGCGGCAGCCCGACCGTTGGCCGAGCGGGGCGCGGCAAGTCGTCCGCCCGCGCCACCTCCGCCCGTAGCAGCCGTAAACGAACTCAGGGGCCGGGTGCCGCCCAGTGTAATATCTAACAGCGGCAACTGCCCAATCGCCATTCTGACCTCGTATCGGCGATTAAACTTCATGCCCGTTGGTACGGTCGTATTGTTAAAGTAGTACTGCCCGCCATTACGCGTGGTTTGAGTACCCACCTCTTTGCCGTTGTCGTCCATATCGTGCAGGGTCAGCACAATGCCATCCACACCGGGTTCATAGGCGTCCTGGATGCCGTCGCGGTTATCGTCGAACCAGATGCGGTTACCAATCTCGATTGGAGCCGGATCGCAAAGAGCCTTACTGTCGCCCAGGCCCGATGCCTTACCGAATGAACCAGGCAATTGCCGATAGACGATAAAATTACGGGGGTTACCACCAGTCTTGATTTGGAATGACTTCAGCCCGCCCGCCTTGAACTCCTGGGCTATTGGGTCGAAAGCAGACGTCAGCACTTCGTTATAGCCCGGAATCAGCGTGAGTGCTCCATTAACCACTTCGGAGTGGCCAACATTGCCAAAGAAAATCCAGTTGTCGAGGCCAAAAAACTCGCCCCCCTGTCCGTTAGCATCAACCGGTCCTTCGTTGTTGCCCACGCCAGAACCGGTGTAGGGGCCGGATTTGCCGTTTTTCTCCAGTTCAAACACACCGTTGTTGTTGAAGGCCCGCAGCAGGTCGCCCCCGGCAAAGCCGTCGAAGTTTTGCTGAGAACCATTCGGATTCAGAAACGCGCCGTTGCCCTGCGGATCGAGGTTCTGATCCCCCGACATACTGCCGAAGCGGTCCAGAAAGCCAATTATCAGTGAGCCCTCCTGATCAAACTCCATATCGACCAGCAAGGGCTGCGGGTGCATCACAAAGAATGATCCAGCTCCGTTGCCGCACGGGCCCGGAAACTTGTCGGTCCAGGGCAACCAGTGGTCGTACTGAACACAGTCGGCAGTATTATCGGCGGGGCCGCGCCGGAAATCGAGCGGGAAAGAGATTACCGTCTCAAACACCGGGTTAGCCTGTGTGGGGTCGAAGCGGTAGATGGTCGCGCTCAGGTCTTCTTTCTTCTGCGAGGTTTCTGCCGAACAGACTACGCCCACGTAAATTTTACCGCGATAGACCTTTAATGCCCAGGGGCGGAAATCGCCGTTGGCGCAGCCGGGGTCGGGAATGGACCATGATTTTACGTCGGCAGCGGTTGGTGTGCGGGCGGGCGCATCAAGAAATATACCATATACTTTGCGGTCATTGAGGTTCACAAAGTACAGCGTCCGGTCATCTTCCGACATATCGATACCACCAAAACTTTCTTTTCCCACCGTCTGCATCGGTCCGGGGTCGGCACTGGGCAGGAGTTTGTTGCCCGGTAGTCCACTGTGCGAGTTTGCTCCTACGTTAATACCAATGTCGGCAACGTTCAGGAAGCTGGTGGTGGCATTTGTGTTTATGTCGGTCATGTAGATACCCCCGGGGCCGAGCGGTCCATAGGATGTATGCCGTTTGAGCGTAGCTGCCGAGAACAGTTTTTTAGTACTTCGCTGATAGGCCAGCCCCCACGTTGCGCCCGTTTGCCCGGCGGTGGCCAGGTACGTGAGCGGAAAGTTGGTGACACTGGTTATACCAGTTGCCTGATAGGGAAAGCTAACGAGCGTGGCAGCCGTAGCGGCCTGATTATCTGGATCAATGGGCGAGCCATCTTCATTGGTAGTTTTATTACCGTCGCCGTTTACATAGCAGGGGGTTGCGATTTTGATGTTCTCACGCTGGCAAAAGTCGGCTGGAACGTTCAGACCCACCTGAATGGCCGTTGTTGCTGTTCCCGCCGTAACGAACTGCACCCGCGTGCCACTGCCACTGCCAAACGGCCCCTCAAAATCGCCGGTTGACAGTTGCCCGAACTCAATCCTGACGGGCGCGCCGGCGGGGGTTTGTGTGGGGCTGAAGCTGAATTTACCGTCGGCATCGGTCGTAGTCAGAATGGGCGTCCGGCTAATATCAACAAACGCCCGGACCCGAATACCCTGAACCCCCACCTCGATGGGGAGCGTATCGGAGCGAACACCGTTTAGGTCAAAGTCACGATACACAACGCCACTAATCTGCGCCTGTGCGCTGAACGCAACGAAGAAGAGCAAAAAAACGGCGAACCATCTGCCGGGGGTAACAGTTCGGAATTGATAGACATGATTCATATTAAGAGGAGGTTTTACTGGTAATAATCAGTCAACAGATCACAGAATTAGTGAGTTAACTTATTTCAGCTTTCCCGAAGAGTTGTCTATCAGTTAGCAGGGGATTATCCCGATAATTGATTCGTCTCTGCTGAAGGGCACCAGCTTGTTAGACAAAATCTCTGCCATTGAACCGGCTATTTCGCCGTATATTTATTAGACGGAGGTAAAGAACTGTGGAAAACCAATTTGATGCGTTGTTTACGTCATTTGACGCCGAGGAGGTGACTTACTTCGCCGACCTGATTTTGCCCATTCCAGTGCCAAAATTGTTCACGTACCGGGTGCCGCGAGCGATGGCCGAGCAGGTCAAAATTGGTGCCAGAGTTATCGTGCCGTTCGGAAAGAAAAATAGCCGCGTGTTAACGGCCATTGTAGCTCGTTTACACAATTCCCCACCTGAACACTACCAGGCCAGATACGTTACCGAACTATTGGATGAATATCCTTTAGTTAACAGCTATCAGCTTGAGTTATTCCGCTGGATGGCCGACTACTACATGTGCTGCGTGGGCGAGGTGATGAATATTGCTCTGCCGTCGGGCCTCAAGATTTCCAGTCAGTCTAAAGTGCAGCTCAACCCAGATTTCGATTACCCCGAGCTACTCACTGATTATGAGTGTGTTATCCTTTCCGAACTAAAAAAACACCCCGCCCTTACCTACGATGAACTGGGGCGACTGGCGGGCGATGGCATCAATATCGCGGCACTTGTCAAGTCATTGGTGGGTAAAAAGGCCATTATTGTCTTTGAAGAGGTACGCGAAAAATACGTGCCAAAGATGATTCGCAAGATTCGGCTGCACCGGAATTATGAAGAAAAGGCCCAGTTACTCGTGCTGCTACAACGGCTCGATAAGTTGCCCAAACAGCAGGAAGTGGTCATGCGCTACCTAAGCCACGTGCCGGTGCAGAACAGCCCCGAACTCAATCAGCGGGGTCTCGACAAAACGATTCTGAATCAGGACGACGCACTCTCGCAGTCGTCGCTGAATACGCTGGTCAAAAATGCCGTGTTCGAGACCTTCGAGGTTATTCAGCCGCGCTTTGCCGATAACGACCCCAAAACGCCCGTCGAAATCCGCCTGACCGAGCATCAGCAACGGGCCGCCGACGATATTATGGCCAAGTTTGCCACGCAGAATATCGTCTTGCTGCACGGCATTACAGGCAGCGGCAAAACCGAGGTCTATATCAACCTGATTCAACAGGCCCTCGGCAGCGGTTCGCAGGTACTGTATCTGCTGCCCGAAATTGCCCTCACGACTCAGATTGTGGTGCGGCTGCAACGCGTTTTCGGCGACAAAATGGGCATTTACCACTCCAAATTCTCGGACAACGAGCGGGTAGAGGTCTGGAAAGGCGTGGTGTCGGGGCAGTATCAGTTTGTGGTGGGCGTGCGCTCATCGGTGTTCCTGCCCTTTGATAACCTCGGCCTGATTATCGTGGACGAAGAACACGAAACGAGCTACAAACAGCATGACCCCGCCCCCCGCTACCATGCCCGCGACGTGGCCATGATGGTGGCCCACTGGCAACAGGCCAAAGTGCTTCTCGGCTCGGCCACGCCCGCCCTGGAAACGTATTATCAGGCCCAGCAGGGTCGCTACGGACTCGTAGAATTGCACCACCGCTTTGGCGACGCGACGATGCCCAACATTTTGCTGGTCGATACCAAAAAAGAGAAGCGGCAGAAGACTATGAAAAGCGAGTTCTCATCGGCCCTGCTGAATGCGCTTGGGCTTAACATTGAGAAAAAAGAGCAGAGCATCCTGTTTCAGAACCGGCGCGGCTACTCGCCCTACATGCAGTGCGAGGCCTGCGACTGGACCGCCGAATGCCTCAACTGCGCCGTGAGCCTGACCTACCATCAGCGCGACGCCGAACTGCGCTGCCACTACTGCGGCCACAAAGAAGCCGTGCCGCGCGTGTGCCCTACCTGCGGCTCCACCAAAGTCAAGACCATTGGCTTCGGCACCGAAAAACTCGAAGATCAGTTGCAGGTTTTTTTTCCCAACTCGCGCGTCTTGCGCATGGACCTCGACACCACCCGTGCCAAAGACGCCTACGGGCAGATTATCCGCGAATTTGAGAAAGGGGACGTCGATATGCTGGTGGGTACGCAGATGATTACCAAAGGGCTGGACTTCGACAACGTGAGTCTGGTGGGTATTTTCGACGCGGACCGGCTCATTCACTTCCCCGACTTCCGGGCCACCGAACGCTCGTTTCAGATGCTGACGCAGGTAAGCGGACGCGCCGGACGGCGGGCCGGGCGGCAGGGTACGGTACTCATCCAAACGGCCAACCCCGAGCAAAGCATTCTGCAAAAAATCATTCAGAACGATTACAAGGGATTATACGACGAAGAAATTCAGGAGCGGCAGGATTTCAATTACCCACCGTTTTCGCGACTCATCAAACTCACCGTGCGGCACGTGGACAAAGCCGTGAGTCAGCAAGCCGCCGAACGCCTGTGTGCCGAACTGACCGACGCCCTCGGCAGCAGCCGCGTCCTCGGCCCCGAACAGCCGCTGGTCGAGCGCATACGCAACCAGTTCCTCTTCGACATCCTCATCAAAATCGAGCGCGAAAAGGTGAACATCAAAGCCGTGAAAGCCTACGTTCAGGACCGCATCAACGACATCCTGACCGACAAAGGCTTACGTCAGGTCAGCATCGTAATCGACGTGGATTGCTTGTGAGAGAATTAGTAGACTGATCTTATCAGGAGAACACAAACATATCCGCTGTCAAAATTCCGTTAACAAACAGATAACTGAATACAGCAACCTCGATGATAAAGAAAGAGGTAAGAAAATTATTCGCCTTCTACCAGGGATATAAACGTCTGGTGACGTAGAAAATGGACAGGTGCATCAAAACACCACCTGTCAGCGGAATGAGCATGAGCAGGTTAGACGACATGATTTGGCAGAAAGGGGTATCGGGTATAATTACAAACGCCGTTCGCAACCTCTTTTAAAGCTACAAACAGCGTCTGTAAAAATGGGCAGACCGGGGACACCAACCTACTACCACAGTCCCAAATCAAGCTCATAATTCAGATATACCAAAGCCGCAACGTTGAAAAAGTAGAAGAAGGCAAGTATTGCTAATGTCCGTTTGGGATTCGTATTGTTGAGCCTGACTGCGACCGAGAAGAGAAGCATCATCACTACTAAGCCAACGCCCAAGTACAACAGGATATAGATGATCATAGTAACAGGATGTTTAGTACACGAAACGTTTGTGTTGATTTTCTTCCGGGAGTTATCACATTGATTTAGAAGCTGTTTGAGTTAGGATTTTCTGAAACGAGAAAGCCGCCAATCGGGGTTTAAATTGCGTGCAACAATCATATTCCTCCGACCTGACGGCCTCTCAATGGCAAGGTATTGAAAAACTCATTTGTGTCAAACGAAAAAG
>JBBRUB010000205.1:0-6475 GCA_038248175.1 Cytophagales bacterium
TATTCCAAAGCTGGTCGAAGAAGCCGAATCGGGGCAGAAAGCGGTAAATGTGTTTCTCTCCCGCGAGGAAACCTACGCCGACATTGCGCCCATCCGGCTCAACTCCAACGGCGTAACGGCCTTTGTATCCATCATGCGCGGCTGCGACAATATGTGCAGTTTCTGCGTGGTACCCTTCACGCGGGGCCGCGAACGCTCCCGCGACCCGCACAGTATCATCCGCGAGTGCGAACAGCTTTTTGCCGATGGCTACCGCGAAGTAACGCTACTGGGGCAGAACGTGGATTCGTACAAATGGGGGGAAGGGGAGAAAAGGGAAGAGGGAAAATCCCTTTCGCCCCCCTCCTCCCCTTCTTCCCTTCTCTCCGTCAATTTCGCCAACCTGCTTGAACTGGTGGCGCAGATTCATCCCGATTTGCGGGTTCGGTTCAGTACGTCGCACCCCAAAGACATTACCGACGACGTACTGTACGCCATAAAACGGTACGACAACGTCTGCAACTACATTCACCTGCCCGCCCAAAGTGGCAACAGCCGGGTGCTGAAACTGATGAACCGGACTTACGACCGGCCCTGGTACATCAGCAAGATTGATCGCATCCGCGAAATTCTGGGCGAGGACTGCGGCATATCGACTGATATGATTTCGGGATTCTGCACCGAGACAGAAGACGAGCATCAGGAATCGCTGTCGCTGATGGACTACGTGAAGTATGATTACGCCTACATGTTTGCCTACTCCGAGCGGCCCGGTACGCTGGCGGCCAAAAAATACGCCGACGACATTGCGGAAGACGTAAAGAAACGGCGGCTGAACGAAATCATTTCCCGGCAGTTACAACACTCATCGGCCCGTAACCAACGCCACATCGGTCAGGTGCAGCGGGTGCTGATTGAGGGGCGTTCCAAACGCTCCGACGCGGATTTGAGCGGTCGTAATGACCAGAATAAAATGGTGGTTTTTCCGGCAGGAAATCATCAAAAAGGCGATTATGTCAACGTGGTAGTGACCGAGTGTAGTTCAGCCACGCTGCGAGGAATCGTTGTTTAGATTGCGCATTGGCTGACGTGGGCGTGGCCCCCGCCCGCGTCAGCCAACTGTAAACCGAATAAACAAAAGAATGAACAATCAGGAGATACAATCCATAAAGCAGCGATTCGGGATTATTGGTAGTGCGCCGGGGCTGAACTACGCCATCAACGTGGCCATGCAGGTAGCGGCTACTGACCTGACGGTGCTGATAACGGGCGAGAGTGGCAGCGGTAAAGAGTCGTTCTCCAAGATTATCCATAGCCTGAGCAGCCGCAAACATGGGCAGTTTATTGCCATCAACTGCGGAGCCATTCCCGAAGGCACCATAGATTCGGAGCTGTTCGGCCACGAGAAAGGCTCGTTCACGGGCGCGCTCGATGCCCGAAAAGGCTATTTTGAAACAACGAACGGCGGCACTATTTTCCTGGACGAAATCGGCGAAATGCCCATCGGTACGCAGGCGAGGCTGTTGCGGGTGCTGGAAAACGGCGAGTTCATCCGGGTTGGTTCGTCCAAGACGCAGAAGACCGACGTGCGTGTGGTAGCCGCTACCAACGTCAACCTGATGGACGCTGTGGATAAAGGCAAATTCCGCGAAGACCTGTACTACCGGCTCAACACCGTACCTATTTACGTACCGCCCCTGCGCGAACGCGGCACCGATATTGAACTGCTGTTCAGAAAGTTCACGACCGATTTTGCCGAACGCTACCGCATCGAACCGCTGCAACTGACCGAAGCCGCTAAGCGGATGCTGACGAGTTATCCGTTTCCAGGCAATATCCGGCAGCTCAAGAACATGGCCGAGCAGATTTCTATTCTCGAATCGGAGCGGAACGAACCCATCGAAGCCGACGTGCTGGCTAAATACCTCCCGCAAAATCAACGACAGCCAAGTAAGGCATTGTCGCTGCTGGGCGGGGGGCAGGCGGGCGAGAGTTTTTCGGAGCGAGACCTGCTGTATAAAGTCCTGTTTGACATGCGCCGGGACATGAACGATTTGAAACGGCTCGTGCGCGACGCTCTCGGCAACGGACACGACGGGCGGCAGATTCTGCATAACAACCGCGACCTGTTCGATTCCATTCAGCCCGAAGCCGACCACACTGCCGAGGCCACCCGCTACCTGCCCGCGCCCGTTACGCCCTCCCGGCCCGACTGGGACCATAACGACTACAACGGGTCTGACCGCAACGCGCCACCCGAGGAAAGCTACGGCAGCCACCCGCCAGTGCAGTACTTCGATGATACCGACGGCGATATCAACGACGTTACGGTAGAGGACGTGGCCCACGAAACCGAAGACGACGAATCGCTTTCGCTGGAGCGGCAGGAGAAAGAGATGATTCAACGGGCACTCCGGCGCAACAACAACAAACGCAAATACGCAGCCCAGGCCCTCGGCATTTCGGAACGAACGCTCTATCGAAAAATCAAACAGTATGAACTCGACGAAGAGTAAATCTTTAGTGAAAAGCGAAGAATTGGTACGCCGAAGCGGAAGAGTGAAGAACGCGGTGATTAGGCGATTAGTGATAGCGTTCTTCGTTCTGAACACTACACTCTTCGCTCTAACCTCCTGCGGTATCTATTCCTTTACCGGCACCACACTCTCACCGGACATCAAGACCGTGACGGTCAATAACTTTACGCTGGCTACGGCGGGCGGACCTGCCAACCTGCCGCTGACCTTTAACGAGAAACTAAAGGAGTATTACCAGCGATATACCAACCTGAAAGTGATACCCAACAACGGCGATATGCTGCTGGAGGGCAATATTACGGGCTACGACCTGCTGGCCATTGCGCCCACAGCTTCTGACCAGGCGGGCGTGAACCGGCTTCAGATTACGGTACTGGTGCGCTTTTATAACAATAAGGACGAGACCAAGAATTTTGAGCAGTCGTTCTCGTTTTATCAGGATTTTCCGCAGAGTCAGACACTGAGCCAGAACGAAGCGCGGCTGGTGCCTAAAATTCTCGACCAGATTGTTCTGGACATTTTCAACAAAACTGCCGCCGACTGGTAACCATGACCATTGCTATCATGCAACCTTATTTCCTACCGTACATCGGGTATTTACAACTGATGAATGCGGTGGATACCTTTGTTCTGTACGACGACGTAGCATTCATAAACCGGGGCTGGATTAACCGGAACCGGCTGCTGATAAACGGGCAGGAACACCTTTTTACCGTACCCCTGCGCGACGCCAGCCAAAACAAACGCATAAACGAGGTGCATCTGGCCGACGACCCGAAGTGGCGCGGCAAGCTGCTCAAAACCATTGAGCAGGGGTACCGTAAAGCCCCTAATTACGCAACGGTCATGCCCCTAACCGAAAAAATAATCAATTTTGCGACTGACTCCATCGCCGATATGTGCTGCAATAGTCTGATTGAACTGAACCAATATCTGGGCATCGACACCCGGCTTGTTCCGGGTTCGGCGGTTTATGCTAACGGCAACCTGAAGGCGCAGGAACGGATTATCGATATTTGTCGGCAGGAAAACGCCACGCGGTATATCAATCCAATTGGCGGGCAGGAACTGTATAACAAAGCGGCTTTTGCCGAACAGGGCATGACCCTGAATTTTATGCAGTCTAACGCCACACCCTATCCACAACTGAAACAACCCGATTTTATGCCCTGGCTCTCCGTCCTCGACGTGCTGATGAACAACGACGTTGCGGCCACGCGGGCCATGCTGGGGAATTTTGAGTTAGTGTAATTTTGAATGAGTGAATGAGAGAATGACAGAATAGTTGCTGACGCAAATGCACTGACGTCCGAAGTATTCACTCATTCACTCATTCACAATTCACTCATTAAAAATATGGCAAAAGTTGTAATTTTCGGGGTGATGGACACGGCTGAACTGGCCCATTTCTACCTCACCCACGACTCCGAACATGACGTAGCGGCCTTTACCGTCAGCCGCGACTATCTGGAAAACGCCGAATTTCACGGCCTGCCGGTCGTAGCGTTCGAGGACGTCGAGACGGTATATCCTCCAGAGGAGTACCACTTCTTCGCGCCGATGACGGGGCGGGGCATGAACAAAAATCGCGAACGGATTTATCTCGAAGCGAAGGCCAAAGGGTATTCGTTCATCTCTTACGTGAGCTCCAAAGCCACGACCTTCGGCAACGAGATTGGCGAGAACTGCTTCATCCTCGAAGACAATACCATCCAGCCGTTTACCACCATTGGCAACAATGTAGTACTCTGGAGTGGCAACCACATTGGCCACCACGGACAGATTAAAGACCACGTGTTTTTTACCTCCCACGTAGTCATGTCGGGCCACTGCATTATTGAACCATACTGTTTTTTTGGCGTTAACAGCACCATCCGCGACTTTCTGCACATCGCCACCGGTACACTCGTAGGCATGGCGTCGGCTATTTACAAAGACACCGACGAGTGGGGCCTGTACATCGGCAACCCCGCCAAAAAGCTCCCCAAACCAAGTTACGAAGCGTATTGAAAACCATTCTTTTCATTGGCCATGATGCCAACCGGGCGGGGGCGCAGCTTGTTCTGCTGAACCTGATGCGGCTACTCAACGCAGAGGGCTACCAGATGCGGCTGTTGCTGGGCGATGGTGGGCCACTGCTAAATGAGTACCGGTCTATCTGCCCCGTTACGCTCTGGCCATCGCCCAGCCCGTACGTGGTTAACACCGTTGCTGACAAAGTTTTGTGGAAACTCGGCCTGTGGCCATCCATGCGCGAGCAGCAAACCGCTAAACACCGGCAGCAAATTCAGTCAGAACTGGGGCTGGATACCGTCGATCTGGTGTTTGTCAATACCGTGACGAGCAGCCGCTGGTTTTGCCAGCTCGATATTCCTGCCAAAACACCCGTTGTTACGTTTGTGCATGAACTGGCCATGTCGGTCAGGATGTACACGCAGCCCGACGAGTTGGCGCAGCTGCTGGTACGAACCAACCGGCTGCTGGCCGTATCGGCCTTTACGGCGCGGTATTACGAAACCGTACACGGGGTTGATTCGGCAAAAATTACGCAGTTTACGCTCATCGACGTGCCTACGCTGGAGCAGGGCGTTGCACGGGCGAAGGCGTCTGACGCGCCATTGGCAGTTGACTTACCCGCCGATGCACAGATTGTGGGCGGCTGTGGTAATGCCGAATGGCGAAAAGGAACGGATTTGTTTGTGATGATGGCCCGGCAGGTAATTGGTGCGGCCAATCCTGATGGCACGTTTGCCAACCACGTCCATTTCGTATGGATCGGTATTCCGCCCGGCACCCTCTGCGACGATCTGCTGCTCGACATCGACAAAGCAGGGCTGACGGGTCGCGTTCACCTGATTTCGCCCACGCCCGATGTGCTACAGTACATATGCCGGTTTAACGTCTTTATGCTCTGTTCGCGCGAAGACCCGTATCCGCTGGTCGTGTTCGAGGCTGGTTTATGCGGGGTACCGGTGGTGGCCTTTGCCGGTGCCGGTGGCTCGCCCGAACTCATCGGTACCGATGGCGGTATAGTGGTTCCGTACCTCGATATAGACGCTATGGGTCGCGCCACGCTCGGTTTGATCGACCAACCCGAAAAAGCCCAAAAGATGGGGCAGCGGCTGGGCGAAAAAATCCGGCAGCAACATCCCGCGCAACAAAGTATCCAGACCCTCGTAACTTTGTTCAATGAGTTGTAAAGACATATTCAATACATGAATTACAGATTATGATTCAACTGTGCAGGTATTCATAATTCATCCGCATCGGCGTACCGATTCATAATTAACTACATGACCCTTGCTTTTACCATTTGTTCGGTCAACTACTTAGCGCAGGCGCGTACCCTTGGCAATTCGCTTCGGCAAACGAATCCTGATGTTCGGTACGTCATTGGGCTGGTCGATAAGCTGAGCGTGGCCAACCTGCCGCCCGATGTGATGCCCGGATATGACCTGCTGGAAGTCGATCAGATTGGTATTCCTGATTTTGGGGCCATGTGCAACCGCTACGACATTACCGAGCTGAACACGGCGGTAAAACCATTTTATATCGACTTCCTATACAATCAATACCCGGACGCCACCGAGGTCATTTATTTCGATCCCGACATCATTATTTTTCAGCCATTGACAAAACTGATTGCCGATCTGCATACGTACAGCATCGTGCTGACGCCCCACACCTGCTCACCCACCCCCGACTGGGAACGCCCCAACGAACAGCACCACCTGAACACAGGTATCTTTAACCTCGGCTTCATTGGGCTGCGTCGCGACGATACCGCCCGGCAGTTTGTAAACTGGTGGAAAGACCGGCTCGTGTATGAGTGCCGCATCGACCTGTGCGCGGGTTTATTCGTTGATCAGCAGTGGGTCAACTTTGCGCCAGTCTATTATGATAACGTCCTGATTGAACACCATCCCGGCTATAACGTGGCTTACTGGAACCTCCACGAA
>JBBRUB010000206.1:0-6470 GCA_038248175.1 Cytophagales bacterium
GACGTTTTTTCAGCAACAGTCCCGCCGAGTACGCGTAGCTAAACGCCTGACGGGTCACAGCATAATCGGCCCGCGTGGCCGAACGACTCAGGGCTTCAAAGGGTACGAAAGGACCATCGGGCGAGACAATGATCCGGCCACCGGGCAACCGGAGCGGGGCCAGTAGCTGCCGGTACAGGCTGTTGCCGAGAGTTAGAAACTGACGCATACCCGAAGCTTGGTTCATGGCGTCGGGGTTAGCCAGCAGGGTCATATAGGTACGAACGGTCTGCTTATACGCACCCAGCGGCTGCCGGATCAGCGTATCGTGACTGGCCGATATACTCAGAATATACAACGCGCTGTCGCCCACGAAATAACTTACAAACTGAGATTTCTGATCGGACAAACGTACTTTAAGGTCGGCAACCTGGATAGCAGTAGTGTCGTATTTATACCGAAAGTAAGCTGGGTTCGATATTTCAATTTGCTTCCTGAATGCGTTTTGTTTTTCCTGTTCACTGAGCAAAGTAGCCCGCAGGCTATCGTGTCGGGGACCGGGCGGTTCGGCAGCCAGCATCCGCTGCTGGCTACCGACCGACTCCCGCAAAGCTTGCTCACGGACGGTGTGTTGGGGCGTCAGTTGCTGACGGGCACCCAGTTCATTCAAATTGTCGGCCAACAGTACGGCGCGGCTTTTCTCAAAAAAATGGAAGGCTGATGCCACGTCGCCCAGCCGCCAGCAGGTTTCAATAGCCCGTTCGTACAGGTTGCGGGTTTTTGTGCGCCAGAACAGCTTTGACTCCTGCCCAACGTGTTCCCAGCGCATGTAATCGACCATCTGATCGGCCACGCGGTAAGTGGTCAGGGCATGGTGCAAATAGTTCCGGTTATGGGTAGCATTGGCATAGTCGAGCCAGGTATCGGCTTTATCGTGGATCAGGGTCAGCAGGTATTCTTTATACGACGAAAGCTGAATGACTCCGGCTGACGGGTTTTGCTGCGTAGGGCGAAGTACCGAAAGCGTCGTTAAGGCCCGCTGATACATGTTCAGGGCATCGGCGTAACGGTGCTGTTGCCAGTAAACAACGCCCACATTGTTCAGAATCCGGGCTTTTCCTGCTGGTTGCTGCATGAGCGGCAACGCCTGTTGGTATAAGGCCAGCGCACGCGGGTTATTATGCAGATAGTGGTTTTCGAGATACCCAATGTTGGCCAGTACTTCGGCCTGTCCGTAGTCGTTTTTTATGAATCGGTGCTGCGCCAGGGCCTGTTTGTAGTAGTGCCTCGCTTCGTCATAACGACCCTGTCGTTGCCGCAGGTCGGCCAGGTCGGAGTAGGTATTGGCCACATCGACGGTGAGCGGGGCGGTCTTTTTAAAGAGACTCAGTACTTCTCTCAGCGTTTTATCGGCCTGATCGTACTGGCCCAGATCGCGCAGGGCGGTGGCTTTGGCGTTGAGGTTGAACGCCCGTTTGTCGGGCTGGTTGATTCGAATGGCCAGCAAAGCTCCCTGATCAGCCAGGTCAACAGCCCGCTGATAATCGGCTTCGGCCCAGAATAAGTGTGCCAGACTCCCATAAGCATCGGCCACCAAATCCTGATACAACGGCGTTTCTGCCCCCAGGCGGATGGTGGTCTGGAAAGCCTCTTTGGCCTGTTTGAGCAATCCACCCGCCTGCAAAGCCCGGGCTACGTTGTAGCTGCTCTTGACCCGAAACGCCCGGTTCACGTCGGGGCGCGGCAATCCATTGACCCGGATAGCCTGTTGCGTATAGCGTACCGCCAGCGGGTAGTCGGCTTTCACGAATGCCATGACGCCCATGCGGTGCAGGGCGCGGGCATAGAGCGAGTCGGTTGCCTGTCCGCATCGTTCACACTGGCGGGCAAAGGCCAGCAGCGCAGTTGTCTGAACATTGTTGGGCAGGCTCGATACGCTGTCGAGGTGGTGCAGCCGCTCCGATACCGTCAGGCACTGCGCCCGTGCCACCTGAGCAGTAACGCTCAGGCACACAAGCAGCGCGGTTAGGTACTGGCGGGTTTTACCCATTTGGTCAGAGCGGAATGTTGAGGGGATCAACCCGACGCACGTACTGCTGGTTTCGGATATACTTTGTCAGGGCCGGATCGGTGGGCAGCAGTACGGGGCTTATGGCGCGGAGTCTATCCAGCACGAGCTGATCACGGCTTTGGGGCCAGTTGTTCCAGAGGTAAGCCGCCAGTTTACCCGTCACGACCGGAGCCGCGTAAGACGATCCAGTTTCTGCCCGCCCACTGGCTCCAATCAACATATTTGCGATACTACACGAAAGCTGCTCATTGGCTACGCCCACATCCACAAATGGATCGGCCCAGTTTTGCCGTTCGCACACGCCGGTAATTTGTCCGTACCGTCCATCCGATTTTCCGGTTATGGTCGATACGGTGAGTACGTTGCTAATGGTGTCGGCACTGGCGGGCCAGAACTTATGTTTGGCTAAGTTGCGCAGATCGGCAGCGGCAACGCCCTGACTCAGAGCCAGGTTGTCGGCATTGGTGTCGGTATTGCCCGCAGCCGCCACAAATAAAACGTCATGGTCGCGCAGTTCACGCAGGAAATACGTCAGCATCGGGCTACCGGCCTGATCGTAAAAGCCCCAACTGGCGTTTATGATTTTCGCGCCGTTTTTCCGGGCATACGACATGGCACAAAGGTTATCGAACAGTAAACTCCGGCCATCATCGCCATGGGTGCGCAGGATCATGTACCGAACGCCATTAGTGGCCCCTCTCCGCACCCGTACCTGCTCGTCGATAAGGGCCGTTACCAGCGAACCGTGAAAGAGATAATCAACAGGATTGTTATTATTGTCAACGAAATTCCAGCCGACAATATCGTCGGTAAAGCCGTTGCTATCGTCGTCGGCACCGCTGACACCTGACCGCTCGGCGGGGTTTTGCCATAGACGGTTAACAATACCCGTACCTTGCACCCAGCTGGGATTCAGCCCCGTGTCAATGATACCCACCACAAAATCCCCCTTCGGTTTAGCCGGGCGTTCGTCGGAGAGTCTCCGTCCATATTTTCCGTCAGACTCGATTCTGCGGACGGGTGGTACGGCCGTGTTATAGTTGAGGCTCCCCCCGCTCAGCAGTTGCGGAATGATGATGTCTCCCTCTTCGCTGCGGATGGGCGTCAACCCTTCATTGCCCGATACGCCTGGACGGGGGTCAGTGATAGACCCCACCGTGCCGCCGTCACGAATGCGGATTCCATGCAGGTCTTTACCTTCCAGAAGCACCAGCGAACTGTCGCAGGGGCAACGCTTCACAATTTTTATGGTACCGATTGCAGTACCGGCAGAATCGCTGATTTTGAGCTGGTTCACCCGGTCAATGATCCGTTGCTGGGCTTCGACAGACAGCGGTCCGCCGGTCGAAGCATCTTTAAAAAGGACGATGTTCTGATCGAGCGAAAAATTTTTCTGGATCAACGTTTGCTGTTTGTTTTCCTTACAGGCAACCAACAGCAAAATAAAAGTAGAAAAATATATTAATTTAATCATGTATCGTGGATGGTTTAGGGAGTGGAGTTATAATGTTTCGATCAGTTGTTCGGCAGCCTTTTTGCCTTCCAAGTTCCTGTTAATGACGGTGCCGAGCAATTTTTTAGCCTGCTCTTTATCCATCGGTTCGTTGCGTTTGAGCCGGGCGAGGGCTTCGAGAAACAAACCGGGGTTACTGAACAGATCTGTACGCTGCCCAAGCTGCTGAAATCGCTTGATGGCTACGTCATATTTCTGCTGCTGGAAAGCAGCCAGACCGGTAAACTTCAGCAGTCGGTCGCTACCCGATGCCAGCCCCAGCCCGCCCTTCAGCGTAGAGCCGGATGATCGGCGGCTTCGGTTCGTTTGTCGGTTCAGTTCGCGGGTAAAAATGGCCTCGGCTTCGGCGTATTGCTGCCGGTTATAGAGGTCGATTCCCTGTTCGAGCGTGCCGGTTGTACCTCCGCTCATGGTGGTGCCGAGTTGACCGTAGGTATCGGCCAAATACGTATCAGTGAGCTGCGCGGTGGTCGGCACCTCGTTATCCAGGCGAAAAATAAGCCACCCCAGGCCCAGCAGCAGCAGCACACTGGCAGCCGCCACCCAGCGCATGGGAGCTGGTTGTTGTCTGGGCGTTTGCCGCAGGGCATCAAGTTCGGCTTTGCGCTCTTTACGTGCTTCGGCCCGCACCACGTGCTTGGTCTGAACGTAAAACGCCAGCGATTCGGCCAGGGCGGGGTCGGTGCGCAGCGTCGCTTCGAAGCGGGTTCGGTCGGCGGGGGCGAGTTGGCCAGTGAGGTAATTTTCTATTGTTTCAAGGTTGTTCATGGTGTATCGCGGTATCGTTCGCGGAGTTTATCGAAGCAGCGCAGCCGACTGGTTTTAGCCACGGCGGCTGAGTTATAGTTCATGGTTTGGGCAATGTCATCGTCGGCATACCCATCGGCCCAGGCCAGCAGCATAGCGCGACATTTGTCGCCAAGCCGTTGCAGGTGCTGATGCAACCGGTCGGCGTCGCCCTGCATAATAAGTTGCTGAACTACCGAGCGGACATCGTCGGGCAATTGCAGCAGTGAATCATCGAGCGACGGCCCCTCGTGGACACTACTTCGGTTAGTCGTCTTTTTACGGATAGCGTCAACACATTTGTTGGAAAATATCTGGTAGAGATACGTCTTCAGGCCTGATTGTTCTTTGAAACGGTCATTTGTTATGTGTTCAAAAACAACAAGTATGGCATCGGAGTAGGCACTGGCGCAGTCATCGTCGGTCAGGCGGTGCTTCCTAACGCCGTCGGTAATGAGGTAGTCGTATTTTTCGTACAGCCGGTTTTCGTACAGCCGACGCTGCGGACCATCCGCCCGAATACCCGACAGTAAATCAGCGTCTGACAGATTGCGGGGTAGAGATTGCATAAAGAAGAGGACAGAGTAGGTGTAATGGGGCGGAAAAATGACAAAAAAAAAGCTAACCACCTGAATACCTTTCAGAATAGTTAGCTAATGTCCCTTCTCAGGCTGCGATTCAGAGGCCGTCCAGAAACGCCATCGTGTCTATCCCGTCGGCGTAATCGGTCAGGCCGGGGCGTTGCGTTTGCCCAAACGAGACGCTGCCAGGCAGCCACCCCTGCGCCGATGCCACCACCTGAATTTGATCGGCGCGGGTAGTCAGCCATTGCCGGGCGTCGTCCTGCGTTTGGTAGGTCTGGTAATACAGGACTGAAATGGGCGACACCAGCGCGTCATTTTCCGTTACGAGCAGATAGCCGTTATCGTAGTGTAGTACGCCATTTATGAGGTAAATCGACTTGTTGTAATCGTAATTATTCTGGTATTTGTGGTTATGGAGGTATTCTAACGCCTGTGGTTCGAGGGTTCGGAGCAACGGCACAAAATCATAGCCTTCCGGCACCAGCAGGGTCGATACGTTGCGGCATCCCAGCCCGTAGTAGTCCAGAACATCATGACCAAACGGCAAAAATTCGGTTTCGGCTTCCTCTCCCATCAGCAACGCGACAGACGAGCGGTTTCGGCGAATGATGTGGGGCTTTTTTGCGAAGTAGTAATCAAAGTATCGGGCTGTGTTGTTGCTGCCGGTAGCGATATACGCATCGGCAGCGTTGAGCCGTTCAGCTTCTTCGATGAATTCGGAGAAATCGGGATTTATCTCCTTTATTTTTTGTATAAAATAGTGGATTAATACAAAATCCTGCGTACTCAACTTTGCCATTAGCTTATGGCCGCTCAGTAATACACACAACATGTCGTGAAAGCCTACCGCCGGAATATTACCAGCCATTACTACCCCTACCTGTTGCGGCCTGTTAGGTTCGGCGCGGTACTGACCAAGCCAGTTTATGAGTTTGTCTTCGGTCAGGAACTCATTGGCGATAGCGTCAATGGCTCTGAGCGTATTGGAAACAGTGAACCAATTGTTTCGGGCGTGGGCGCGGTGGGCAATCTCGGTTAATTCGGTTTGAGAGCCGGCAGCGCGCAGGAAGTTGCCGAGTGCCACGAACGTTTGCAGGCGTTCTGCTTTAAGCATACAGGAGATAATAAAAAGGAATACCCCATCAACGGAGGTGATTATTTTTTAGTTTGCCGCCAACCTTTAAATAGTTATATTTGTTCCCCAATTCAAGTAGCATCTTTTTACGCATATAAACTACTCTGCTCATGGCTATCATGATCACCGACGAGTGCATCAACTGTGGTGCCTGCGAACCCGAATGCCCCAACACCGCCATCTATGAAGGGGGCGTTGAGTGGACCTGGAGTGGCGGTACCGAACTATCGGAAGTTGACTTTGGCGACGGCACCGTTGTGAGCGGCAAGGCTCCGCAAACACCCGTCTCGAACGAGTTCTATTACATCGTCAACGATAAATGTACTGAGTGCATGGGCTTTCATGAAGAGCCACAATGTGCAGCCGTTTGCCCCGTCGATTGCTGTGTACCCGATCCCGATC
>JBBRUB010000207.1:0-6461 GCA_038248175.1 Cytophagales bacterium
ACATCAAGATTTAGCTGGTATTGTGTCTTCACGCGGTTGATGTCGGCCAATACGGCGGCAATGGCTTCTTCTTCGTTGAAGCACGGCACAACAACCAAAATTTTAAGCGTAGCGGCCATTGGCTTAGTTGGTTGCCTGATAAATAAACAGTGACCCCAACGATGTTACCTGTTTCAGGCAGCGCACTTCGGCGGGTTGGGGGGCGTGATCGAATAAAAAGTACTTGACACCCAACTGTTTAAGTTTGGGCGAGCAAGGGTCTACTCCCACTAAATAAGTGTCGGCGGCCCCACCAGGATTAATCACCACTGAGTCGCGCCCGTCAATATACGGCACATATACCGGGCGGGCGTGGCGGTTATAAACCGAATCGCGTTTAGCGGTCGGGTCCAGCACGTGCATTGCGTTCAGGTCGGGTTGGTTCTTGAGACCACTCAACTGATTGGCTCCCGTGGCGGTGGTCATAAAGGCCAATGGTTGTGATCCAAACACAACCCAACGGGCTTTGGGGTCGCGTTGCACTACCTCTCGAACGGCTTTGTAAACCACGTTTTCGGTAATGGGACTCATCCCGATTCCGATGGGATTAACCCGCAGATTGGGCAACAGAAACAGTACCATTGCTCCGCCAAAAGCCGCCGTTCGATGCCGAAACTGCACATCGGGTAGCAGCAGGATGCTCACCAAGACAAAAAACAGCGTTGGGGCAATGAGTTGTGAGGTAGTGAAAAAACCGGCAGCATCGGTCACGTTTACCAATAAGGCATAGATCATCAGCCCAATTGCAGCAGCAATCCCGCTAAACAGATAAACCGCTTTTACAGGCAGTTTCAGACTTGCCAAGTAGTTTAGATACAGAATCGTGAGAACCACACTCGCCACCCCAACCACCAATTGCACCCGCGCCGAGGTGGACGTACTGAGTAGGGTAGCTTTTGCCAGAGGCAACGGCCAACCAAACTCCATGTAGCTTAACAGGACCAGCAACACAACGACCGATGCCGTTAGTAACGGATCGACCCGGCGGGTACGGACAAAGCAAAACGCCAGCCCAAGCAGCACGATGGGTACAAACGTTACAAAATGTGACGCTTCGCAGATGTTGAACCAGGGTTGCGGCAGCTTGGTGTCTGATAGTAGCCAGCTATAATACTCCGAAAACCAGTTGGTCGTAAAACCCTCGCCCCCGGCGTTGACGCGCTGACCGGGATACACGGTTTGGGTCATGGTATCAAGCGTAGGTTTGGCATCCTGATAATAGAGATAGCCGCTCACGCCAATTAGCCCCAGAACGGCCATCAGCGCGGCAAGTTTAAGTGGCAGATTGACCAGTACATCAGTCAGTTTGTTTTGAATTAAATACCCCATAATGAGCGCGACCAACACGTAGGCCATTGGTATCTGAAACGCCGGATATAGGTTAACGGCATACACCGTGCTGAGGTAAGCGAGGGCTATCCCTAACCAAATCAGTGGCAACCGCCGTTTAGTGTAGAGTAATTCCATAAAAACGACAAAAGTCAGCGCACCAAACCCTATTAGAAATGTAAAAAACATAGACCACCAAACCATGCCCGACGAGAATGTAATCCAGAACGCGCCAAAGACCGACAGCCAGAAGTTGTTTTTAGTCAAGACTAAGAAAAATAGCGTGAGCGAAATCAGGGTGAAAAAGAACTTGAAATTCCACCAAAAGGCAAAGCCCATGTCGGGGCCGAGGGCAAAAAAGCCCCAGTAGTCGGGCCGAAACAGGCTGATAACGTGTTTCACCGGCACATTCATCACCAACGGAGTTTGTTGACCACCGATTGCCAGGTTCGTGACCGGATACCCCTGATTGATTTGTGAGAGAAACACCGGGGCCAGAATCCCCCACTCATCAAGCCGAATGGTATGGGGCGTTCCGGTAATCAGTCCGCGTTTGGGGTCTGAGCCATCGGGAATAATTTGGTTCCAGATCGTAATGGACGAATAGTTTACTTTTGCCAGTGTCAGCACTAAACACAGGCCGATGCAGATACCAAGAAACCATTTTAGCCGACGGTCAAACTGAATCAGGCCGTTGTTGGGTTGTGACTGAGTAACGGGCGTAACAACATCCCGAACCGGAGTCTGAACCGGAACAGGTGGCTGGTTCCGGTCGAATTGCAGACTTGGCGTTGACACGGCCTGAGGTGCCGGGCGCGGAGGAACCGGACGGATCGGCGCGACAGGCTTTTTTTTCTTCGCCATTCGTGGGTTGTTTTGGCAGGTTTTTGGGAAAGAGAACGATTCTGAATCGTTTTAACGGCCTAAAATTAAGTAGTTGGGTGGTCTCGGACAACTAAACGACCTGTTTTCATTTACTTGTTCACAAATTTCGGGCCGATATGCTCACGCACTTGCGAAAATTTATACCTCTACTGTTGGCCGCTGTCTTGTTATGGTACGTGCTACGCGATATTGCCTTCGCTGACTTATTAGTTCAGTTTAAGCAGGCCAATTATGGCTTTCTGGCACTAACGGGATTGTTTATCTTATTGCATCATCTGATTCGGGCGGCTCGGTGGCAACAAATGCTATCGGCGGCTGGCTACCGGGTCAGTCTGTGGCGGGCATTATTAGGGGTGCTGGCCGGCATGCTGGCCAGTATGGTAGTTCCCGGTGCGGGCGAACTGGCCCGCTGTGCCACGCTGAAACGCACCGACGAGGTGCCATTGGCGCAGGGAATTGGTTCGGTAGTGGCCGAGCGGGTTTTTGACCTGTTTATGTTGCTGGGCTTGCTGGGCCTGACGTTTGTTCTGGAGTTTAATCGCCTGAGTGCCTTTCTGAGCAGTGTGCTAAACGTATCGGCAACGGCTAACCGCTTGCTGATTGGTGGTGTCCTGGGTATGATTGGCATAATGGGTGTAGCCCTGCTCTGGTGGCTTGTTCGGCAGCCCCGCGTTCAGAAACATCCGCTGTTTGGCCGTGTGCAGGGTGTGTTGCAGGGGTTAGCCGCCGGGCTAACGAGCGTTCGTCGGCTGGCGCATCCGGCTCGTTTTGTACTGTTCACGATATTGATTCAGGTTGTGTCGTGGCTGGCGATTTATACCCTTTTACTCGCCCTGCCCATCACGAACTCCCTGCCTCCATTGGCTGCGTTGCTAGTACTTACGGCCAGTTCGGTAGGTGGACTGGCCGTGCCAACGCAGGGTGGCATTGGCACGTATCATTTCATGGTGAGCCGGGTATTGGTACTCTACGGCCTGACCTTACCCGATGGCGTGGTGGCGGCTACGTTTCAACACGCGGTTATGTTCGCCCTGAATTTACTTTTGAGCAGCATCAGCACATTGCTTGTTCCGTTGGTTATCATCCGATTGAAGCCTGATCACCTGTAATACACATCGGCAGCCGCACCGCCTTCTTCTGCCGAAACCGTTTTGTAGTAGTGATTAAACGGTGGGCGGAAATTTACTTCGGGAATGTTGTTCACGGGCAAATCGGCCACTGGAAATCTCTCGACCTTGAAATTGCCGCGTTGCAAAAACCCATTAAATACGTTCGGGTAATTTCCCCACGCCCGGCGATACAGCACCACATCGGGTTTAGCGAGACTATCGACAGCAAGGTTGTTTCCCACAAAGCCGACTATTGTTTTCGCGCCGAGGTAATACATGAATGACGTTTCCTCGTAGTTGGTGGCGATGGTCAGCGTGTCGGGGCGGTTGGTTTTGCTGGCAATAAACGGAATCGCGTAATCGAGCGGGCCTTTGTAGGGCGTGTTCAACTCGGCAAGATGACCGCTCCAGGTGTTACGGCTGCGCGAAATGCCGACGATAGCGAAAATTGCTACCACCGCCCAAAGCCCGGCGAGTTTCAAGGTTCGGCCAGTTGCCAGATGTACTACAGTCAGGACGCTCACAATATCTACTGCCAGCGTTGCCGATAGAATCGGTTGGGCCGGAATTAAATAACGTGTAAACATGAAATTCGGGACGCGGGCAATCAGCACCAAATAGACCACAAACAAACCCGTGAGCAACAGCGACGATTGCAGCGCGGCCCGTTGCTGATTCCAGATGGGTTTCCAGAGCAACAGTACTCCAATTTTCAGAATAAGGGCTAACCAGAGCAGTTCGAATTTGGCGAAATAGCCGAACGCCGTGCCGAGATTATCGCGGTAGGTGGTATCGGTAAACTGGTTGAACTGCGCCATTGCCGCCGAGATCTCGAACGTTTTGAAATAGCCCAGCAACGGCAACACCACGCCTATCGAAACGCCCAGCGCAAACGGCATCAGCCAGTTCTGCCGTAAAACAGCCAGTAAGTCTTTGGTTTTCAGGTATGCTGCTACCCAGATAATCACCTCCGACGCGCCCAGCGTACCGAGAGCGATGAAATAAATCGGCGAAAACGTCATAAACAACGCCCAGAGCAACACCGCCAGCAAGCCAGCCGATACAAAACCGTTGAGCCGTTGCCCAAACCGATAGAGACAATACACAGCCGCCACGCCCGCCAGCAAAAACACCGTGAGCGGGTAATAGCGCACCTCGCGCAGCAGCATCGCCAACGGCACCGATAGCAATGAAGCCATCAGCACAGCCAGCACGGCGTAGAGTTTATACATCCGGTTGCTAAACAGCCCCGCCACCAGCAAACATAACAACGCGATACCCAACAACCCGGCCACTGCGAAGGTGCTGCGGATGGTGCCGGTTTTGGCGTACAGGTCTTTTGTGCCGTTGGTCAGATTCAGACCCAGCAAGCCGAAATAATAATGCCCCCAACTGGTGCCACCGATGTAGGCATCGTCGGCTTTATTGATACCAATGGTTGAGTTGCCCCCCGTTGGCGTATCGGTATGGCGGAGGTCATACCAAACGTTTTTGCCGTCATGAACTTTGGGGTAGCCGAACTGTTGCACCCGTTGCGAACCAACCATCGTCATGCTCTCATCAGCCCAGAACAACGGATAGGCAATGTTTTTGAATACACTTAGACCGAACAGTACCGTTACTACCGCAATCAACACCAGCATTACCAGCGGGTTACCGGGTTTGGTGGGCCTGACTTCGGCAACAGGCATGGGCGTTGTTACAGCTGGCGGGCGGGCGGCAACAGGCCGAACCGGGCTAAGAATCGGTGAGGCTACCGGTTGGGTAGGGGTGGGTGCCAGTCTGGGCTGGGTAGGTTTGGCAACTGGTTTTTTCTTTGCCATTATGATTGGTGAGTTAAGCGGTTTTCCTTCTAAACACCAGCACCACATTCTGATTCTGGCTGTTAAAGCCTTTGGCGTGCGGATACCAGAATTACTGGGTGTCTTCTGATTTCAGATACGCATTATTCAGCCAACTCTCCCCGGATTTGGGCCACCAATTCTACCTCAACGCCCACAAAGCGGGCAATTTGGTCGTCAGAGAACGTTGAGCCTTCGATGAGGTTGCGAATCACCAGACGATCTTTCTCCTCACGTCCTTCTTCACGTCCTTCCTCGCGTCCCTCTTCACGTCCTTCTTCACGTCCCTGATTAAAGCCTTCTTTTTTGGCTCGATACAGCAAAAATTCTTCGATACCCATGGTTTTAGGTTGGTTGTTTAGCTTACTCGTTTGTTCTTCAAACAGAATTTCAGTTTCTGGTTTCTCAAAACGAATGTACTGCTTCAGAAAATTCATCAGTCCCCGAATTTTGTCTTTACTAAACGGTTTGCTTAGCAATCGTTTAGTAAGGTCAAGTTTGAGGTTTAATAAGTTGGTTTCATCCGGTTTTCGTTTTTGCAGGGCCAGCAGTACTGTTAGCACTACGCTAGCAAACGGATTCCGGCTTGCTTCTAACTCTGCCTTGTTCTGACCCAGAATCTTATAACTGTTAAATTCGTACAGCAGTCTCGTTCCCAGAAACGACTGACTAAATGCCTGTGGGCGGAACGAAGGGCTGTCGTCGCTCAGAATGGCAAAGGCCGTGATTGGCTGGTCGTAACGGTCAAAGATTCGTGAAAAGTAGGTAAACATCCGTTTCTCAAAGCTCTTGTCGGTATGGCCCTGTACCTCAACATGAACCAGAATCCACTTTTCTTCTCCCTCAAAAGTAAAAACCTTCACTAACTTATCAACGTGTTTTGGCTTGAACTCGTCGCCTTCGGGCGGGAATAACTGTTCGAGTTCTTTGTCTAAAAACTCAAATCCCCGGTCTAAATCGAAAACCTGGTCAGCGTTAGGAACAAAAAACCGCAGGAAGTCATCAAAGATGTCTTCTAAGATCGCCTTCCAGAGAATATCGTTGCGGTTCATGCCTTCCGCCGAAACACCAGCACTACGTTCTGATTCTGGCTATTAAACCCTTTTGCGGCTTCGTCCCAGACGAATTGAGTGCCTTCGGGTTTGATGTCGGCGGCCCCAACTAAGTCGTAACCTTTCTGCAAATACTCGTTCGACCATTCAAAAATGCGCGTCGGTGATTTGGGCCGCTGCAACCACGAGAACGGAACCCGGCAGAA
>JBBRUB010000208.1:0-6446 GCA_038248175.1 Cytophagales bacterium
CAACGCCCCATTTAGCTTCGAGTTGGCGGTAGGTAACCCCGCCTGTAAGGTACTCCAGTACAATTTTCTCGCGTGTTGTTGGCTGTGTTTTGTCGCCCATAAGTTCACAAAGTTAGTGTAAACCTATTTCAGGACGAGACAGATGGAACGCCGGAACACTTGAACCACCACCCAACAAGGTATTGTACGCGAATTTGCGGAACCATTAGCTTGCAACCAATTGACTGTCAGAAGTTTTTAGTTCCGCTGTTCAATAAGCGTCTAAACATTGTCTAACGACCATAACAAATGAATATCTTGCGCCTAAGAATTCCAAATTTTTGTTCAGCGAAATGATTAAACGGTATGTAAACGCGCCAGTTGAGCGGATTTGGGATGTGCTCGGACACCCCAACTATTTCTTCGGCGATGACAATGAACTCTACCGTATAACCACAAAAGGCGAACTGCGGCAGATTAGTCGTTGTATGAAACGCTATACTCAGGGCTATGTTCTCAAGAGTCGATTCTACAGCCTTGCCCAACTCCGCTCAATGTTACGGCGGCATGAGTTCACAGGTCGTCCAGCGGGCTTTTAATTGTGCTGATCTTATTGGCTGTTACGTGCGTGTACCGCATGGTGGTCAGGATACTGCTGTGACCCAGGAGTTCCTGAATATAGCGAATATCCGTACCTGCTTCTAACAAATGAGTCGCGAATGAGTGTCGTAGGCTATGAATCCCGCCCTGTTTCTGAATTCCTGCAAAGCGAACCGTATCGCTATAAACCTGTTGAATGGCCCGATTAGCGATGGGTTCAGCGTTTTCCGTTTCCTCAAAAAGATAGACTGTGGGTCTGTAACGCGACAAGTATAGATCAATGGCCGCTTCGAGTTTATCGGTGAGCATCACTACGCGGTCTTTTTTGCCTTTGCCGCTCCGAACCGTCAGCAGTCGTCGGTGCCAATCAAGGTCGGTTAGGCGCAGGTGGGCCACTTCGCTCAGGCGCAGGCCGGTGGCATAAACGAGCTTGAAAAGAGTTCGGTATTTCAGGCTTGTAGTGGCTTCGAAAATGGCTTTCACCTCGACTACACTGTACACCGTTGGCAGTTTGACTGGCATTCGCGGATAGGCTATGTCGTAAAAGGCTTTGTCGCGCTCCAACACTTTCTCCTGATAAAATTTCCAGGCATTGATGTGTACGTTCATTGTTGAACTCGCGTATCGTTTTTTCTCTACAAGAAACAGCAGGTATTTCTGGTAGTCAGCTTTGGTAAGTTCATCGAGTGGTTTTGCACCGGCGTATCGGATCAGTGTAATGAGGGCCTGTTTGTAATTTTTGAGCGTCTTGTAACTGTACTGCTGCACCCGAAGCGCGTTGGTGATCGCTATAATGACGAGGTGTTTATCATACTCACGTATGGGTGGGGCATACCGAAACGACTTGCGGTGCATGGCTACGGTTCGCTTGCTAAGCGGGGGCCAGACGGGGTTAGTGGCCTGTTCGACTTCTGGAGCGGTAGCGTCTGGTTTGTAGAGCCGCACAACGGCTTCATTGAACCGGCAATAATCTTTCCCGAAAAGCTGCCCGATTTTAACGACCGACTCCCGCGAGTTTGGCACGAGCCAGCATTTGCGCGAGTAACTCCACCGACGGCCCGGTACTTCGCGAATCAGGTCGTTTCCATCGGGGTCGTGCGGAAACAAAACCGTTAGTAAAGCGGGGTCTTTCTGGTCGATGTGGATAGTGGTCATTTGGTGGAGTAGTCGTTCAGATTAGTGTAGCCATCGGATAACGTCAAAAAGTTATCCGATGACCAAAAGCCATACACCATTCAGACGCCCTTACAACTCAAACGTAATGCCCTGCGCCAGGGGCATGGTGGTGCCGTAGTTGAGGGTGTTGGTTTGTCGGCGCATGTAGGCTTTCCAGGCGTCGGAGCCGGATTCGCGCCCCCCGCCGGTTTCTTTTTCACCCCCGAACGCTCCGCCAATCTCAGCTCCCGATGTGCCGATGTTCACGTTGGCAATGCCGCAGTCGGACCCAGTCGCGCTCAGGAACCGCTCGGCTTCGCGCAGGTTGAGGGTAAAAATGGCACTCGACAACCCCTGCGGTACGCCGTTTTGTTGGGCAATGGCGTCGTCTAAAGTGCTGTATTTGAGCAGGTACAGGATGGGGGCGAAGGTTTCGCGCTGCACCACGGGCCATTTGTTCTGGGCTTCGGCAATGCAGGGCCGCACGTAGCAGCCCGACTCGAAATCCGGCCCCTCCAGTACGCCCGGCTCTACCACGAAGGTGCCGCCAAACTCGCGAATCTCTTTTACACTGCCCTGATATCCGCTCACGGCGGCTTTGTCAATAACGGGGCCAACGTGGTACTGCTCGTTGAGCGGGTCGCCGATTTGCAGTTGAGCGTATGCCTTTTTAAGCCGATTTTTCACGTCGTCGTAGATGCTTTCCTGCACAATAATCCGGCGGGTGCTGGTGCAGCGTTGCCCTGCCGTACCAACGGCTCCGAAAACAATGGCCGGGACGGCAAGGTCCAGGTCGGCCTGTTCCGATACGATAATGGCGTTGTTGCCGCCCAGCTCCAGCAGGCTCCGGCCCAGCCGTTCGGCCACGGCCACGGCCACGGCTTTACCCATGCGGGTGCTGCCCGTGGCCGACACCAGCGCTACGCGGGGGTCGTGGGCCAGCCATTCGCCCGCGTCGCGCTCCCCCGTAATCAGGCAGGATACGCCCTCCGGCACGTTGTTGTTGCGCAGGACTTCGCCAATAATCTGCTGACAGGCCAGGGCCGTAAGGGGTGTTTTTTCGGAGGGTTTCCAGACGCATACGTCGCCACAGACCCAGGCCAGCATGGCGTTCCAGGACCAGACCGCCACCGGAAAGTTAAAGGCCGAAATAATGCCAACAACGCCCAGCGGGTGATATTGCTCCAGCATCCGGTGGGCCGGGCGTTCGGAGTGCATCGACAAACCGTACAACTGCCTCGACTGCCCCACGGCAAAATCGCAGATGTCGATAATTTCCTGCACCTCGCCCAGCCCTTCCTGAAGCGACTTACCCATTTCGTAGCTGACCAGCGTACCCAGTTCGCGCTTGTACCGCCGGAACTGCTCGCCCATCTGCCGCACAATTTCGCCCCGGCGCGGGGCCGGTACCTGCCGCCATTCGGCAAAGGCCGCCTGCGCCGTTTCGATGACGCGGTCGTAGTCGGCGCGGGTGCTGGCATGGACACGGGCAATGAGCTTACCATCGGCAGGTGAGTAGGAGTCGATGGTTTTGGTATCGGCACTGTGCCAGAACTGCTGGCCGGTGCTGGTGCCGGGTTTGAGAGACTGTGCGGGCAGCGGGAGAATAGATTGCATAAGCGGCTTTGTTGTCGATTGGTAATCAGACAAAGCTATCAGCCCCAGCCCAATGGAATGCAACAGGGACACAAACTTTTTGGTCTGTTGACGGTTAAAATCAAACAGATCAACGACTATACATTTCCCGGCGTCATGAAAATCAACCAACTTTTTGGCCTTGCCCTGCTCCTGAGTGGCTTGTACGTTACTGCTGGCTGTAGCCAGACCAGGACAATGACGGAGAAAAAAACCAGCCTCAACACTGGCCAGCGCACCGCACCCGACACCAGCGTTCAGGATGCCCGCTATATGCGTACATCGGTCAGCGACGGTACGGCCACCAACAATAGCAACACCACCAATTACAACAGCAATAACGCCGTGAACAACCCCACTGGCGCAGGCGGAAACCCAAATACGCACACAGCCCCCGGCAACCCATCGAACAACGACAGGGGAGCATCAGACCGCACGGACGGGATTGAAAATAACACCAACTCCACCAGCGGTGCCAATGCGGGGACCGCAGCTGCTATTGAGAAGGCGCCCACCAACAGCAAAACACCCGCCGTTGACGTGGGCAGCACAGACCGCAATACCAGCATCGGCGATTTTATCGCTTCGTCGCCCAACCACACTACCCTGCAAAACGCGCTTCAGGCTACCGGCCTCGACGAAACTCTGAAAGCTGGTGGCTCCTATACGTTGTTTGCTCCCTCGAACGCAGCGTTTAAGAAAGTTCCCGCTAACCTCGCGGGCAAACTACTCGACGGCAGCAACCACGACGCACTCAAACAACTACTGCTTAACCACGTAGTTGATGGTGCAATTGATGTCGGACAGCTAAAAGAAAAAATAAAAGCGTCTAACGGGAAAGCTATGCTCAGGACAATGGCTGGTGGTACGCTGACGGCTACGCTGGGAAACGGGGGTAGCCTTGTACTCACCGATGCGCAGGGGCAAACCGCCCGCGTAGCGGGTAGTGACGTTGCGCAGGCCAACGGCGTTGTCCACGATGTATCGTCAGTATTGATGTCTCAGGCGGGCGCGTCGGCATTTCGGTAATACACCACTTAGGTTTGCTTGTGGGATCGGGTCAGAACAATGCCTGATCCATTTGTGTCGAAACGACATAAAGTCCATTATATTTGGCCCAATTAACCCCATTTGCGTGAAACGCCAGTCTTCAACAGTCTCAGAGAGCGTCCTGCTCGAAAAGCTGCGCCAGCGCGATCAGCAGGCATTTCAGTGGCTTTACGATCAGTATTCTGCCGCCCTCTACGGGGTTGTGCTGCGTATTGTGCGTGATGATGAACAGGCGCAGGACTTGCTTCAGGATATCTTCGTGAAGATCTGGAAGAACTTAGATAACTACGACCCCAATAAAGGGCGGTTATTTACCTGGCTGCTGAATATTGCACGCAACACCTCCATCGACGCCATACGCGCCCGCAAGGCGCAGCCCAACACCACAATCCGAACCGACGACGAGACCGTACATATTGTTGACCGGCAGCATAATACCGAACAGCCTAACTCTGATTATATCGGGATGCAGGACATGGTAAATCAGCTCCGGCCCGACCGCAAACAACTTATCGATCTGGTTTATTTTGGCGGTTACACCCACGAAGAAGCTGCTCAGGAGCTGGACATGCCGCTGGGTACCGTAAAAACCAGAATCCGGGCTGCATTACAGGAATTAAAGCAACTATTTAAGTAAAGAATGAAGGTTCCGGAATATATAGCGTCAGGCATCCTCGAATCGTACGTAACGGGCGCAGTCAGCGACCAGGAACGGCGGGAAGTGGAATGTATGTCTGCTATTTATCCCGATATAAAGCAGGAGCTTGACGAACTGGCTATTGCCCTTGAACGCTATACGGATCAGTTCAGCGTGGAGCCGCCCGAATCAGTTAAGGAAAAACTACTGGCTCAACTCGATTTCAGCGCATCCGAACGGCCCGATGCTGTTGTGCGGGCTATGCCCATAGATCGTACCGAAGGTGGGGGAAGTCTCTCCTTCCAAACAACCTGGGTCGTGGCGGCATCGGTCGGGTTGTTATTGCTGATTTTCTCGGTATTTCTGCTGTCCCGGCTTCGCAACAACCAGCAAACCATTGGCACACTGCGCGACGCAAACAGTTCACTTCAGGCTGAAGCGGGTCAGCTTCGCAACCGGCAAAGTCAGGACGAGCAGATACTTGCTTTACTGCGGCAACCAGAAACGCGCAACATTAGCCTGGCAGGTAACGAAAACGCCCCCAATGGCAAGCTGACCGTTTTCTGGAATGCCAGCACCAGACAGGTAGCCGTTGACGTGCAATCGCTGCCCGCCCTGCCTGCCAATCAGCAATACCAGCTCTGGTCTTTAGTGGACGGCAAGCCAGTGGATGCCGGGGTGTTTGAATCGAACGAGGTCAACGCGGGCGTACAGCTTATGAACCGGGCCATTGGCCGGGCCGATGTATTTGCCGTAACTATCGAAAAACGAGGAGGCAGCCTTACCCCTACCCTATCAACGCTCCTGGCCACGGGTCAGGTCAATTCCTGAACGATTGGGTCCCAATTCCCGTTTTGCAGAGACAGATTCAGGTGAGTCTGCGTACTCAACCCAACAACTTTTCAGATGAAAACGCTCTTGATTCTGGCCGGCTTAATCTGGTCAACCCCACTCGTGATTTTTACGCCTAATGCCCCCGTATTGCCCACACAGGGCGGTCGAAAAGTGGTGAAAACCGAAGCCGAGTGGAAGAAAATTCTTACCCCAGTCCAGTTCAACGTACTGCGCGAAGAAGGTACCGAACGGGCCTTCAGTAGCCCACTAAACGACAATCACGAACAAGGCGTGTTTTACTGCGCCGGTTGCCACAACGCCGTATTTTCGTCCGATGCCAAGTTTGAGTCGGGTACGGGCTGGCCAAGTTTTTACAAGCCCATCGCGAAAAACGCCGTGACTGAAAAGTCCGATAAAGCCTATGGTATGGTACGGACCGAAATTGAGTGCAGCGTATGTGGCGGACATCTGGGCCACGTCTTTGACGACGGCCCTAAACCCACCGGCCTGCGCTATTGCATGAACGGTGTAGCCATGACGTTTGAGAAAATGGACC
>JBBRUB010000209.1:0-6441 GCA_038248175.1 Cytophagales bacterium
GTGGAGTGCCAAAGTAGAGCAGGTAGTGCAGATCGACCTGATAAAAAACGTAAATCAGGCCGTTGTTTTTATAGTCAGGATCGAGACAGAAGCCGAGCATCCCGTAGCCTTGCCATTCACCTACCTCTTCGTGGATATCCAGCACCGGCGTTGCCTGGCGCACATACGCCGATCCGTTCCAGGTTGACACATACACCCGCCCGCCTTTTTCCCAGACAAAGAACTGGTTGCCATCGTCAGTAAATCCGACGCCTACCGATCCCGTGTAATCCGTCTGTACCGAACTTCGGGCAAAACCAGCCGGTAGCTGCGCTAAGACTGAAGGCTGCAGAATCAAGACCAGATAGACGACTATCAGCCATCGCCTGCATAAGTATGTGGTGTGGCAACGAAAAACTTGGAAGAGGTGAATCATACAGTGAGTTGGAACGTAGCGGTGGTATTCAGGAAGAAACAGGCGTGTTTATGGGCATACCCGTGCTTGGTTCGGCAGGGAGACTGCCATTCAGTTTTCGGCGGTGCAGATGCCGTTGTTCGTCGTCGCTGAGAGCGGTGCGGGTGGCCCGGCCCTGCTCATAACCATCCGTAAAGTGGCTGATTCGGCTATCGGTCAGGGCCAGTTTTAGTTCTTCCGATAGACCGTTGAGGTCGGTTAGCGTCCGTTGTCGTTGCTGTTTCAACTCTGTCAGATCGGGCAGTAAATCGAGCGTGTGCTGCGCTATAGTCTGATGGGTACGTTGCTCAGCCAGTTCGGCTTCGAGCGGACTTAGTGCTTTGGAAAATCGGTTCAGCCGACGGCGTAGTTTGCCCAGCTTTATGTCTATCTGGAGCCAGCGATACCAGAAAACGGTCAGCACCGGCAGGGCAATACCCAGACAAACGGCCCCCGCCAGCGCAAACAAAACCCCGCTCATCACAAACGACAGCAACGCCCACGGGCTATTGACCAACGCCAGATTCAACTCGCTTGATTCGGCCAGTTGCCGCTCAATTTTGGCCAGTGTAGCCGCATCGAGCGTTGGCGTATCGGCCAGCGGATCGGAACTGAGCTGCATTTGCCGGATAGATTTGTTAATGGCCGACTTGAGCTGATCGGTGCGGTAGGCTTCGTAGCGAAACCAGCCCAAAACGGCCAGCGTCAGCACGGCAAACACGGCCAGCGTAATTTTGAAGCGCCCGTAGCGACTTCGGTTTTGCACGGGATTTTCCTGATACGGCGTTTCGATGAGCCGGTCGTAGGCGGGTTTGAGCAGGATCGAGACCATAGCCAGCCCCACTGCAAAGGCCCATGCTTCGGTGCTGTTGCGGATGTTGAGGGCGTAGGCCACGATCTCATGCGAGATAATCAGATCGCCCGCCAGAAAAGACAGGCCCGCCGCCAGAAAAAACAATCCGGCCAGCAGTGAATAATCTGACCGGGTTGTGATTCGTCGGTCGCGCAGGGCGTCGCGTTCAGCTTCGGCGGCCTGACGTCCGGCTTCAAGCTGGGCTACCTGTTTTGCCAGCCGCTCCACCCGCAACGCGTAGGGCTGTAGGGTAGCAAAAGCCTCCCGATTGGCCTCGGTTGTGATGTTTAGCTGCTGGTCAAGTTGCTGGAGTTGGGCGCGTTTGTCGGCAATGCAGTCGGCCAGCCAGTCGGCGTTGGTCTGGCTTGACAGGTAGCCTTCGTAGGTTGCGCGGTCAACACCAGCAAGACCGCTGCTGTAACCATGCTGAAAGTCAGGCGAGTTTGTTGATTCCATGTACGCAGCGTTTTCGGTTGGGCAGACGTGCGAACGCCGGATATAGAAATGGATTTACCGAAAACGCCCACAAATACGTCAATAGTCTGCCAACGACGCAAGTTTTAGCTGTTATCACCTCAAATTTACCTGCTGTTCCTGACGGTTGCCCTTAGGAAAATCACGTCATTTCCCGGACCCTGAGATCCTGACGTTCTCCGGTCTTCAAATTGAGTAAATCCAGTCGGCGGGTATCATGAAAGGAACCAACACCAATGTCTCCGTTGATGAGAATGCCTCCCATCAGGATCAGGTACTGGCATAGGTAGGCTGTCTGGGCCACCAGTTCCTGTATTTGGGCATCAATGGCTTCATAAATCACCTCAGTAGCCTCGTACATGGGCAATCTGGCACTCAGTACCCGTTCTTTCTGCCGGTACAGAATCTGCTCGATGGTGTTCATCTGGTAGTCAAGGTCATGTACCTTGCCCTCGCTGATTTTTCCTTTTTTGAGGTTGTCAAGCGCGCCTTTGGCTGCTCCGCAGCAACTGGATCGTATATCCTGACCATAGCGACAGATTTCGCCCAGGCTGCCGTTGGCTGATACACCAATGTGAGGACCGTAGTAAATAAAAACGGCTCCATTGTTAGGAACGTGACTGGCAAACGCGCTCATTCCGGTCAGGCCGGTAAATGGAAACCCGTCTAAACCACCCATTTTAAATGGTCCCAGAAATTCGTTGGCCGCCTGTGGGTACTGAATACTATTTACGTCGTCGCTGCAAATACTGTCGGCCAGCATAACATGCTTGGCTTCAATGTCCAGTTCTTCTTCAATGAAATCAACGATCCACTCAATAGTGTCGCTGGTGGTATTGGCGTTGGGGTAATACTGGCGAATCAGGGCTAATTTGTCTTTCTTTTTCATAGCAGATTTGGGTGGTGATTCTGATAAATCATTTATAGTTAAACCAATATTGGGGCAGATGTTTTGGCATGTGAATTATTTTTCAGAAAATAAACTACGTAATTACTTAGATTTACGGCGTTAATCATTATTCAATCCCAATACTATGAAAAATATTGAAATTGATTTTTTCTCAGTTCAGGAAAACAAACCGGCGGCAGAGAAGAAAATGAAGTCGGCTAAAGCCGAAACGCCCGTTCTGACCGGGTACATCTCTCCCTCCGGTAAACTGGTCCTGCCCGCCCGAACCGTCGCGCAGCTGGGCCTCGACATTGACAATGCCGCTTTCAAAGTGGGTAAGCAAAAGGGTAAACGTAAGGCAAAGTCGCTGTACATGGTGCCTGAAAGCGATGATCAGAGTGAGACCTTCCGGTTCACGAAAGCGGCAAAAAGCTATACGATGCTGTTGCCGATAATTCTGCAAAACAACGGAGTCGATTATACAAAGGTAAAATATACCTTCACGGTAAATCCATTCGATTATAAGGAAACGACCGCGCTCGAACTGAAACTTACCAAAGAAGACAACGCGCCTAAAAAACCATATACCGGTAAACCAAGAGGACGTAAGCCCAAGATTCAGGAAGCGTCAGAATAACTGACATACCATAATCTGAATTAACTCAGATCATACTGAAAACACGCTGCCGCATGCAGTCCACTTCCTGACAGTGGTGGTCAGCAGCGGCATTGTGTTTTTGTAGGCTGGCAAATTGAAAAAAGCTGTGAAATAACCCAAATTTGCCAAACTATGTCGTTTACGTGAGCATACATTGCAGATAATATAGTTGGAAAGGCAGCTAATTTTTTTAGACAGGCGGGCTATGAATCATCCTTTTTGACTGTTAGCCCGTAGCTGATGCCTATCTGATTGTTTGCCACCCTGGTACATTTTATCCTGATAAGAGATACGTATATACGCTGATAAGCCGCAGAATACCCGAACCCACTGCCCGACCCATACGTTATCTGTCGGCGACGGATTAATACCTCAATTGACCGCGTTTTCCGATAACTGCGTAAATGCTTTACCCCCAATCGTTAGAACACAAGTTAGGTTTCGACACCATCCGGCAGCACCTCAAAGACGCTTGTATCAGCCCATTGGGACAGGATTACGTCGAGAAAATCCGCTTTACCGACAACCTCCCGCTCATTGACAAACTGCTGCGCCAAACCGACGAATTCCGGCAGATTGTCCAGTTTGAACCTGACTTTCCCAGCAGCAACTACATCGACGTACGGCCCCACCTCAATCGTGTCCGTGTGGAAGGTCTGGCCCTGACTGAAACCGAACTCTATGACCTGAAACTGGCCCTGCGTACTGTGCAGGACTGTCTGCGCTTCCTCAACAAGCCAGTACAGGCGGGACGTGAAGAGACCAATGCTTTTCCCTTTCTACGCGAACTCGCCGGGCCGATTGCCGTTGATAAAGTCCTGACCGACGCCCTTGATCGGGTCATCGACGACCGGGGGCTGGTGCGCGATTCGGCCTCGCCCGAGCTTGCCGGCATTCGTCGGCGTATCATTGGCGAACAGGCCAACCTGCGCAAACGGCTCGACAGTATTCTGCGCAACGCCCGGCAAAATGGCTGGATTCCCGATGATCTCAACCTGACCATTCGCGGGGGGCGGCTCGTGATTCCGGTTGCTGCCGAACACAAGCGTAAAATAAAGGGGTTTGTACACGATGAATCGCAGACGGGGCAAACGGTGTTTCTCGAACCTGCCGAAGTCTTCGACGCCAACAACGAAATCCGCGAACTCGAATACGAAGAACGGCGCGAAGTCTATCGCATTCTGCTCGCTCTGACCGATCAGGTACGCCCGCATCTGGACGATCTGAAACGGGCCGTCAACTTTCTGGCACAGATTGACTTTATCCGCGCCAAAGCAAAACTGGCCATCCAGCTCGACGCCGTGCTGCCCGTTAAGCTCCACGACCGACCGCTGGTAAACTGGACCAACGCCCGCCACCCGTTGCTATACCTATCGTTCAAAAAACAGCAGAAAAGCGTAGTGCCGCTGAGTGTTCATCTTGACGAAAAAGCGAGAATCCTGATTATTTCCGGGCCGAACGCGGGGGGTAAATCCGTTGCGCTGAAGACCATCGGGCTGGTACAGTACATGCTGCAATGTGGCCTGCTGGTACCAATGGCCGACTTTTCGGAAATGGGCGTGTTCCAGAATCTGTTCATCGACATTGGCGACGAGCAGTCTCTGGAGAACGATCTGAGTACGTACTCGTCGCACCTGACGGCCATGAAGCAGTTTGTGATTGGGGCCAACAAAAAGACGCTGTTCCTGATTGATGAGTTTGGCACCGGTACCGAGCCGGGCCTGGGCGGGGCCATAGCCGAGTCGATTCTGGAAGACCTGAGTCAGTCAGGCGCATTTGGTGTCATTAATACGCACTACACCAATCTGAAGGTCTTTGCCGATAAAACGCCGGGTCTGGTTAACGGAGCTATGCGCTTCGACGGCGAACACCTGGAGCCACTCTACGAACTCGAAATCGGACGGCCCGGCTCGTCGTTTGCGTTCGAGATTGCGCAGAAAATCGGCCTGCCGAAGGGTATCATCGACCGGGCCAAAGAGAAACTCGGCAATCAGCAGGTCAATTTCGAGAAGTTGCTCAAGGAACTCGATATCGAGAAGCGCGTTTTTGCGGAGAAGAACCTCGACATCAGCATCAATCAGCGTAAAGTAGCCCAGCAACTCGCCGAGTACACTGCCCTGAAAATGCGTTTGGATACCGAGCAGAAGCAACTGTTGAATGACGCTAAACAGAAGGCTAAAGCTCTGGTGCAGGAAGCTAATCAGCGCATCGAAAACACGATTCGGGAAATCAAAGAACACAAAGCCGAGCGCGAATCCACCAAACAGGTACGGCAGGAACTCGAACGCTTCGAGCAGAAAGCTCTGAAGCCTGAACCTGTGGTGGTCTCGATCCCAAAACCTGCTGAAGACGAGTTTGCAGCAGACGGCGGAGCCATTGGCGTGGACAGCTACGTGCGCATTCAGGGCCAGAACGCCATTGGGCAGGTGATGACAATGCGTGGTAAAGACGCCGAAGTCCGCATCGGTGATTTGAAAACGACGGTTAAGCTGAACCGGCTCGAAAAAGTGAGCAAGAAAACCTTTACGGCTGCCACCGAAACCCGCGACGACCGGCCCCGCACACAGGGCGTGGACATGAACGAGAAGATGCAGAACTTCAGCTTCAACCTCGACATCCGGGGATTCCGGGGTGAAGAAGCCCTCGGCGAGGTGGACCGTTTCCTGGACGACGCCCTGATGCTGGGCTACCCCGAACTCCGCATCATCCACGGCAAAGGCGACGGCATTCTGCGCACACTGGTCCGCAACCACCTCCGCAGCTACAAACAGGTCGGTGCGATGCACGATGAAAACGCCGACCGGGGTGGCGCGGGCGTTACAATTGTCACGATGAAATAACGGGATTTACTTCAATTATTTGCATTAAATACTTAAAATTTAACCAACTTGAGAAAATGTCGCTAAAATTTGAGATACGAATCTTATTGTTAATTTTTTTCCTGTCGCTCACTGCAATCGTGAAAGGGCAAACTCACAGCCTAAAAAGTATTAACGTAATTGTTTAGGTAGCCCAAGCGAAGCTACCGCTGAGGACGTTGGTAAGTTGCTCAACCACGTTCAGTTTGTTCTTTCTCATGGTGGAGATAAAGCCCGAAATACGGGCATAGCAAGCTGCCCCGGCCAAGGTCCGAA
>JBBRUB010000210.1:0-6425 GCA_038248175.1 Cytophagales bacterium
GAAGAGGGCCAGCAGCACGAATTTGAAGTTGTATTTATTACCCAGGCTGTCTTTAAGCGGATTGGCCGACGTTTTGCCTTCGGCTTTTGCCTTCGCAAACAGGGGCGACTCGTGCATATTGCGCCGAATCAGGTACGACACAAATACCATAATGATAGACAGCCAGAACGGCACCCGCCAGCCCCAGTCGTCGAAGGCTTCGGGACTCATGACGGTACGGGTAATCAGAATCACAATGAGCGAAATGAACAGGCCCGCCGTAGCCGTAATCTGAATCCAGGAGGTCCAGAAGCCGCGCCGACTGGCGGGAGCATGTTCGGCCACGTAGGTGGCCGCCCCGCCGTATTCGCCACCGAGGGCCAGGCCCTGCAAGAGTCGCAGCACCAGCACCAGCAGCGGAGCCAGAAAGCCGATGGTAGCGTAACTGGGAATCAGGCCGATGGCAAATGTGGCCCCGCCCATGAGCAACAGCGTGACCATGAACGTGTATTTCCGCCCGATCATGTCGCCAAGCCGCCCGAAGAACAACGCGCCGAAAGGCCGCACCACGAAGCCAGCCGCAAACGTAGCCAGCGTACTCAGAAAAGCCGCCGTGGGGTTGGTTTCGGGAAAGAACTTGGTGGCCAGCACCGTAGCCAGCGATCCGAAAATATAAAAATCATACCACTCGATAAGTGTACCGAGCGACGACGCACCGATGATACTAATAAGCGACCGGGTACTGGTAGGCTGCGCTGTCTGGGGGTCTGTGACCATGTATGAGGAACGGTGAACGGAATGGGCGTACGCCAATAGACCAAAGCAGTTCAGGCCCAAAATCTAAGCCTTTCGTTCCTAACTATACCGCCACCGGTGCCTTGATGGCGGGCCAGGGGTCGTAGTTTTCGAGCGTGAAATCGTCGTACACAAAATCGAAAACGGACGAAACAGCCGGATTGAGCCGCATGGTGGGCAACGGTCGAAACTCACGCGATAGCTGCGTTTCCACCTGCTCCAAATGATTCAGGTAGAGATGCGTGTCTCCACCAGTCCAGACAAATTCATGCGCTTCGTAGCCACACTCCTGCGCAATCATCATGGTCAGCAGGGCATAACTCGCAATGTTGAACGGTACCCCCAGAAAAACGTCGGCACTACGCTGGTAGAGTTGGCAGGACAGTTTGTTGTCAGCCACGTAAAACTGCATCAGAAGATGGCAGGGGGGTAACGCCATGTGCGGTACGTCGGCGGGGTTCCAGGCCGAGATAATCATCCGGCGCGAATCGGGCGTGTTTTTGAGCTGGCGTAACACATCGCTTAGCTGGTCGATTGTGCTGCCGTCCGGTGCGGCCCAGCTACGCCACTGTTTGCCATAGACCGGGCCGAGGTCGCCGTTTTCGTCCGCCCATTCGTTCCAGATTTTGACGCCGTTATCGGTCAGGTATTTGATGTTGGTATCGCCTTTGATGAACCATAGCAATTCGTGGATGATCGACTTGGTATGGACTTTTTTGGTGGTCAGCAACGGAAACCCGTTCTGTAGGTTGAACCGCATCTGGTGGCCAAATACGCTGATGGTTCCGGTACCGGTACGGTCGGTTTTGCGGGTGCCGTTGTCGAGAATATGCCGAAGCAGGTCGTGGTATTGTTGCATTAGTGAGGTTTCTGAACAGTCGTAGGATGTGGTTGCTTGGACTTCGCCACGTTCGCATCAGCCATGCCGACGCTTATCCCATATACAAGGCCAATGACTCCACCTATTACCATGAAGCTGACGTAGGCGGCCATGAATGCAGTAATAGAGCGGATAATTATTGTCAGGGGGCGTAGCTTTCCCTTAAACAATTTCATGTAAACCCATGCATTGTAGGCAATCGTTACAATCACAGACAGACCCAATGCTAATCTGTACGCGCTAACCGAGCCACCGAGTGCCCAGACCAGCAGAACGATAATCAGTGAAGACATGAAATTAAAATTGGTAATGAACGTCTGCGTGACCAGCATTTCAGGGTAGTTGTAGCCCCGTCGGCGAAACAATAACCAGAACCAGAACGCATAGAGTGGAATCATAGCTATACTAATAATGGTCTGATTCTTTTCAATGAACTGATTCAAGTCCTGTTGAAATGTCTTCACCCGATTCGATGCGTTGGCGGGGGTGCCAATCACTTCCTGACCTTGCTCAATAAAACTTACGTTCAGGCTGTGGGAAGCAAAAACCAGGATTGCCCCCAGAATGAGCAACAACGCCAGCGGGCGGTAGTGCTTCACCCGCTTGCCGTTCAGAAAATCGCGGATGGTATAGCCGGGCCGGGTTACTAACTCGCGCAGGGTAAACAGAATTCCGCTGTCATAGTGCCAGACACTATGCGGAATTTCGTGCCAGATGTAGTGCCAGTTGATCCGGTGCGTATCAGCCCGCTGTCCGCATTGACTACAGTACCGACCGACGTATTCGTGATCGCAATTCTGGCATATTACCGGGCCGTTGGCCGAGTGGCTGTGTGATGGAGTTGTAGAGGTTTCAGCAAGCATAAGTAGAGGGGTTTGCCAAAAATAAACATTTTTTGATTTCACCCCACCAACGCGCAAAAAAGACCCAAACAACCACCAATATCGAGGTGATTTTCAGGTCTTCAATTGCTTTGAACGCAGAGTCAAGAGAGAAAGCTCTGCGACCTCCAGCGTCGGCGTACCGGTGCAAATCTCTGTTTTCTCTGCGTTTAAATCTCTTCGGCCATGACTTCGCTCATAGGGCGGAGGTTGCGTTGCTCTTCCTCATTATAGGGGAAGATATCGAGAATCTTGGTGGTGTTCACGTCCGTAATCTCAAACGGGTCGAGGGCGGTGCGGAGGCTGTGTTCCACGCGTTCGTAGGCTTGTTTGGGCGTTTCGGCGTTCACCAGCATCAGGCTCGGCGTCTTCTTCTGCTTGCCGGTTTTCTCGTCTTCGGTAACGTACATCGCCTTAACCTTAAACCAAATATCACCACCCTCTTCGCTGAAAAATACGTCGGCGAGTTTCATACGCGAGATGTCGGTAATATCGAAGTCAGGATGGTTGGCAGCAATCTCCTGATAAAGCCGGGCTTCGGCGTCGGTATAGCTCACGGCATCGACCAGATAAGCTTCCGTGACCGTTTTTTGCTTGATAAATTCTTCGTTGCGGGTACCGACGGTAGCATCGTCGATGGGCTGCTGAAATCGGATTTTTCCGATAAACCAATTGGGCATTTTTACGTAATTTAGTCCAGTAAAAGAACAAAAAAGGGGGTGTAATCGTGCGGATTATTTTAACAATCCACTACGTCGCAGCATGGCGGTGGGCGAGGGTTCGCGGCCCCGGAATTTTTTGTAGAGTTCCATCGGCTTTTCGCTGCCTCCGCGCTCCAGTACGTGTTTTCGGAAGTCGTCAGCCGCTGATTTATTGGCTAAGCCGCCGTTTTCCGCGAAGAACTCGAAAGCGTCGGCGTCCAGTACCTCGCTCCATTTGTAGCTGTAATAGCCCGCCGAATAGCCCCCGGCAAAGATGTGTGAAAACGCCGAACTAAACGCCGTTCCCGGCACCGGCGGAAACAGGTTAGCCACCGCGTCGATACGGCTCTCTACGTCCGGGATGCTCTCGCCGGTGGGTGCCTGCCCGTGATACGCCATATCGACCAAACCGAACCGCAGTTGCCGCAGCGTACCCAGCCCGGCCAGAAAATTCTGACTCGCCCGGATCTTTTCGATGAGTTCGTTCGGCAGAACGTCGTTGGTCTGGTAATGCCGCGCAAAGAGTTTCAGCGCGTCGGGGTCGTAGCACCAGTTTTCCATCACCTGCGAGGGCAGTTCCACAAAATCGCGTGGTACGTTGGTGCCGGTCAGGCTTTCATACTGCCCGTTAGCCAGCATCCCGTGCAGCGCGTGGCCAAACTCGTGAAACAGCGTTGTGACCTCGTTGAAGGTCAGCAATGACGGTTTCGTCTCCATAGGCTTTGTGAAGTTGCAGACGTTAACGATATGGGGGCGGACATTCTCTCCGTTCTCTACGCGTTGCGCCAGTACGTCGTTCATCCAGGCACCGGCGCGTTTGCCGGAGCGGGGGAAATAGTCGCCGTAGAACACGGCCAGAAAGGAGCCGTCTTCGTTCAGAACATCGTAAGTTTTCACCTCCGGGTTATAGACCGGAATATCGGTGCGCTCGGCAAAGGTGATACCGTAGAGTTTGGTGGCTACCGTGAACGCGCCATCCAACACGTTTTCGAGTTTGAAGTACGGTTTTAGTATTTCGTCGTCGAGGTCGTATTTCTCTTTTTTCAGCTTCTCGGCATAGTAGCTACTGTCCCAGGGTTGCAGCGTCTCGTCAGAAAACCCGTTTGCTTTGGCGTATTGAGTCAGTTCGGCGAGGTCGCGTTCGGCAGCGGGGCGGGCAGCGGTCACGAGTTCGTCCAGAAACTCCTGCACGTTGGTACGCGACCCGGCCATGCTGTCTTCGAGGACAAAATCGGCGTGGGTGTCGTAGCCCAGCAACGTAGCCCGTTCGTGGCGCAACTCCACAATCTGCCGCACAATGGCCTGATTATCGGTAGCGTCGCCCCCAAAACCGCGCCGGTTATAAACGCGATACAGTTCTTCTCGCAGCGAACGGTTATCGGCATACTGCATGACCGGCCCGAAACTCGGTGCCTGAAGCGTGAACACGTAGCCGTCAACTCCCTTCTCGGCAGCAGTGGCTTTGGCCAGGTCGCGCACAAAATCGGGCAAACCGGCCAGGTCGGCTTCGTCGGTCACGACCCGCGTGTAGGCATTGGTTTCGGTTAGGACATTCTCGCCGAAGTCCAGACTCAGCCGGGCCAGTTCTTTGTCGATGTCACGCAGCCGGTCCTTCCCTTCTTCATCCAGATTGGCTCCGTTACGGGCAAAACCTTTGTATTTCTTTTCCAGCAGCATTACGCTTTCGGGGTCGAGCGTCAGCATATCGCGGCTGTCGTAAACGGCTTTGACGCGGGCAAACAACGCTTCGTTGAGCCGGATGTCATTACCGTACTCGCTCAGCAATGGCGACGCTTCTTTTACGATTTCCTGCAATTCCGGGCTGGTTTCGGCGTAGTTCAGGTTAAACATCACCGAGGTGACCTTACCCAGCAGCGCACCCGTCTGTTCGAGGGCTACGATGGTATTGGCAAACGTTGGTTCGGCGGGATTGTTGATAATGGCAGCCACCTCGGCGCGGCCCTGCGCCAGGCCTTCGTGCAGGGCGGGCAGGTAGTGTTCGTTCGTAACCTGATCGAACGGGGCCGTTTGGTGGGGGGTGTTGTAGGGTTTTAAAAAGGGATTTTCCATAGTTTCACCTTAACACAGAGGAAACAGAGATTTACACAGAGATAACTGAGTTTTTTTTCTCCCCTGTGTTCGCTCCGTGTTATTCTCTGTTTCTCTGTCGGTCCGCCGATGCGGTTAAAGCACTCACAATAACCTCCACTACCTTCTCCCCATCCACACCTATACCGACTTTGACGCGGGGGCGGTTTAGCCAGGGGCGCAGGGCGGGGTTATCTTCGGCGTCCGGTTCGGTCAGCGATGGCCACGTTTTGCCACAACCGATACCGTCCGACGTATCGACCCGCATCGGATAATGACCAAACGTAAACAGGTCAGGGGCCAGCAGATACACGACCACCGTAGAATCATGGACGTAGATACCGTCAATGCCGTTTCGTTGCTCATAAAATGCCCGGTAAAACGGCACGGCAGCGGCCACAAACTCGTTGAGCGGGCCGGGCAGCGTAGCGAGTTGGTCAATGTCTTTGCCAGTCAGGTTCACGTTGTGCGTTACATCAAGGCCAATCATCGTAACGGGCCAGTTCGCGCCAAAAACCAGGTCGGCGGCATCGGGGTCGTTGAGGATGTTGGCTTCTCCGGCGGGTGTGGCGTTCCCGGCGCAAAAGGCATTACCGCCCATTACCACCACTTCCACCACTTTATCGACAATGCCGGGGTCGAGTTGCAGCGCGAGGGCAAGGTTAGTCAACGGTCCCACCGCCACGAGCGTAATCTCGCCGGGCTGACTGTTGAGTTGCTGCACGATGAACTCGGCGGCTGACAGGTCGATGGGTTGTAGTGTGCTGGCGGGCCGGAACGTATTACCCTGCCCGTCGTCGCCGTGTACAAACGCCACAGCACCGAGGTAAGGGCCATTGAGCGGATTGGTCGCGCCTTTTGCCACCGGTACGTCAGCGCGTCCGCCCAGATCAAGCAGCCGCAGGGCGTTGGTGGTAGCCAGGTCAAGGTCGGCATTGCCGAAGATGGTGGTCAGGCCCAGCAGGTCCAGCTCCGTTACGGCCAATATGAGTTGTATTGCCTGCGCATCGTCAACGCCAGGATCGGTATCGAAGATAATTTTTCGTTTCATGGGGCAAAAGTAGGTCGTATCGCAGTGGCGCACCAACTCCTGTCCGACCA
>JBBRUB010000211.1:0-6417 GCA_038248175.1 Cytophagales bacterium
GATGTCATTACGGCCAATGAACTGCTGGTGCAGATGCTGGACCGGGGCTGTCAGTACGTGTTCATGGAGGTCAGTTCGCACGCGGTGGTGCAGGAGCGCATTGCCGGGCTGACGTTTGCCGGGGGTATTTTTACGAATATTACCCACGATCACCTCGATTTTCACAAGACGTTCGACAACTATATTCGCGCCAAAAAAGGCTTCTTCGATCAGCTGCCCGCGTCGGCGTTCGCGCTCACCAATGCCGACGACAAACGCGGGCTGGTGATGCTGCAAAACACAGCCGCCCGTAGAGAAACGTATTCGCTTCAGACGCTGGCCACCTTCAAAGGCAAACTCCTGACCGACTCGCTCTTTGGGCTGAACATGCTGGTCGATGACCGTGAGGTGTGGTTCAAACTCATCGGAAAGTTCAACGCCTATAACCTGTTGAGCGTCTATGGGGCCGCCGTGCTGCTGGGCGAAGAACCGACCGAGGTACTCACGCTGCTGTCGGCCATAATGCCCCCGCCGGGCCGGTTTGAGCAGGTGGTTTCGGCGAATAAAGTTGTTGGTATCGTTGATTACGCTCACACGCCCGACGCGCTGGAAAACGTCCTGGAAACCATTGCGGGTCTTCGCCAGGCCGACGAGCAGGACACTATGCCCCAAATCATTACGGTGGTGGGCTGTGGCGGTAACCGCGACGCGGCCAAACGCCCGTTGATGGCCGCCATTGCCTGCCGATTTAGCAACCACGTCATTCTAACATCCGATAATCCGCGCAACGAAGACGCAATGGCTATTCTGGAGCAGATGCAAACCGGCATACCGCCCATCGACTTCAAAAAAACACGCGTTATTGAAGACCGTCGAGAAGCTATTACCTACGCCGTATCGCTGGCTCAGCCACACGATATTATTCTGGTGGCGGGCAAAGGCCACGAAACTTACCAGGAAATACAGGGCATAAAATACGATTTCGACGACCGGGCCGTATTGCGCGAAGCCTTTTCAACGAGTGTAAATCCGTAACTTTGGAGATTAATTGTGAATGACAGAATGATAGAATGAGTGAGTGAATCGCTTGCGTCAGCTACTCACTCATTCTATCATTCTGTCATTCTATCATTGCGTAAACATGCTCTATTACCTTTTCCAGTTTTTAGACGAACGGTACAATTTTCCGGGTGCGGGCGTTTTTCAATACATCTCGTTTCGCGCGCTTGGTGCCGTCATTACGTCGCTGCTGATTGCGGCTGTTTTTGGTCGGCGCATCATCGACAAACTCCGCAGTTTACAAATCGGCGAGTCGATTCGTGACCTCGGTCTGGACGGGCAGATGCAGAAGCGCGGTACGCCCACGATGGGTGGCTTCATCATTCTGGCGTCGCTGCTGATCCCCGCGCTGCTATTCGCCAAACTCTCTAACGTTTATGTGGTACTGGCCCTCGTCTCAACCGTCTGGACGGGCATGATTGGCTTTCTGGATGATTACATCAAGGTCTTCAAAAAAAACAAAGAAGGCCTGAAAGGTAAGTTCAAAGTAGTGGGGCAGGTTGGGCTGGGGCTGATTGTGGGCCTGACGCTGTACTTTAACGACAGCGTTATGATTCGGAAGTACGCACCCCGGCTGCTTAGTACGTCTAATGTGCCGGACGTCTATACCGACATCAAATCAACACTGACAACGGTACCGTTTCTGAAAAACAATGAGTTCGATTACAGTTCGCTGCTGTTTGGTTTCCTGCCCGATGAGTACACCTGGATTGTTTATACACTGGTTTGTATTTTTATTATCACAGCGGTATCGAACGGGGCTAACATTACCGACGGCATCGACGGGCTGGCGGCTGGTACGTCTATTGTCATTGCGCTCACGGTTGGGGTGCTTGCTTATTTGTCGGGAAATAAGGTTTTCTCGCAGTACCTGAACATCATGTACATCCCCAACTCGGGCGAGCTGGTTATCGTGTGTGCGGCTTTCGTGGGGGCCTGTGTAGGTTTTTTGTGGTACAATTCATATCCGGCTCAGGTATTCATGGGCGACACGGGCAGCCTGATGCTGGGTGGTGTCATTGCTGTTTTGTTCTTAGCTATCCGGAAAGAAATGCTGATTCCGGTAGTCTGCGGCATTTTTCTCGCTGAAAATATATCGGTTATCATGCAGGTAAGCTACTTCAAGTACACAAAAAAACGGTATGGTGAGGGTCGGCGTATTTTCCTGATGTCGCCATTACACCACCATTTTCAGAAGAAAGGCTACCACGAAGCTAAAATTGTAACCCGCTTCTGGATCATTGGCATTATGCTGGCCGTACTGGCTCTGGCCACGCTGAAACTACGGTAGTTCAATTTCCAGATACCTGCTTGTAATTCAGGCTTGTACCAGCTATATTTGCACTCCCGTTTCAGGACGGGAGCTTTTTTTTCGTAAGCAATTCGTTAGAAATCAACCAATTAGTCTCCAAAATAGTGAATACGCTCAGTTACAAAACCATCTCTGCCAACAAGGAAACGGTGCAGAAAGAGTGGATTGTGGTTGACGCCCAGGGCGAAGTGCTTGGTCGGCTGGCCAGCCAGATCGCACGCCTGATACGCGGCAAACACAAAACAGACTTTACGCCCCACGTTGACTGTGGAGACAACGTGATTGTCATCAATGCCGAGAAGGTACGCCTGACCGGAGCCAAGATGACCGACAAAATCTATGTCCGCCACACGGGTTACCCCGGTGGTCAGCGGTTTGCCACCCCGCGCGTATGGCTCGAGAAGTACCCGGAGCGCGTTCTCGAACACGCCATCAAGGGTATGCTGCCCAAGAATAAACTGGGCCGCAAGATGTTCACCAACCTGTACGTCTATGCCGGTGAGCAACATCCGCACGAAGCGCAGCAACCAACCGTCGTTAAATTTTAATTAGCTACATGGATCGTATCAACACCCTTGGTCGCCGAAAAACCGCCATCAGCCGCATTTACATGACGGCAGGCAGTGGAACCATCACGGTAAACGGAAAAGACTATAAAGAGTATTTCCCGACCGAAGTATTACAAATCATTCTGAACCAGCCCTTCGTGACGGTAAACGGCACGGGTGGTTACGACGTAAAAGTCAACGTTCGGGGTGGTGGCGTATCTGGTCAGGCCGAAGCAACGCGCATGGCCATTTCCCGCGCACTTGTTGAAATGAACGCTGAGTTCCGCCCAGCCCTCAAGAAAGAAGGCTTCCTGACGCGTGATTCGCGGATGGTAGAACGGAAAAAGTACGGTCGTGCCAAAGCCCGCCGTCGGTTCCAGTTCTCGAAACGCTAATTCCAGTTATCAGTTTTGCTGCAGGCAACTGTTCACTGATAACTACTTACCAAGTTTGTCCAGACTGCCCTTAGATGATGCCGACGGGTGGTGCTGCGTATTTTTTTCAATTTTCATTCTTACCAGAAAATGGCACAAATCGAATATAAAGAACTCCTCGACGCTGGTGTACACTTTGGCCACCTGACGCGTAAATGGGACCCCCGGATGGCTCCGTACATCTTCATGGAGAAGAACGGCATCCACATTATTGACCTCAACAAAACCGTAGCTGCCCTCGACGAAGCCTGCAATGCTATGAAAGGTATTGTGCGCTCGGGCCGGAAAGTAATGTTCGTGGCAACTAAAAAACAGGCGCAGGAAATTGTTTCGGAAGAAGCACGTCGTCTGAAAATGCCCTACGTTACCGACCGTTGGCAGGGTGGTATGCTCACCAACTTCGCCACGATTCGGAAGTCGCTGAAGAAAATGCAGACGCTGGATAAGATGCTGAAAGACGAGGAGACCGTAAAAAGCATTGCCAAGCGTGAGCGTTTGACCCGCAGCCGCGACAAAGAAAAGCTGGAGCGCGTGCTGGGCGGTATTGCCGACCTGACCCGTTTGCCAGCCGCTCTGTTCGTGGTTGACGTAAAGCGCGAACACATTGCCGTATCAGAAGCGCACCGTCTGGGTATCCCGGTATTTGCCATGTGCGATACCAACTCGAACCCCGAAGATGTAGAGTTTGCCATTCCAGCCAATGACGATGCCTACAAGTCGATTTCGCTGATTACGCTGGCCATTGGCCGGGCCATTGAAGAAGGTCTCATGGAGCGTAAGCAGGATAAAGACGATCAGCGGGTGCAGGAAGAGGAGGAAGCCAAGCGTAAAGAAGATATTGCTCAGGCTCAGGCCGAAGGCGCGTCGCAATCTGAAGCTGCTGCTCCAGCAGCTGTTGCCGAAACGCAGGAAGAAGCATAGACGAATTATAAAGTTGCAGGTGGTACGCCACTGCGGTTATATAGTCATAAAGTTGGTTGACGTATGTGTTGATACCAGACTCGATAACTTTACAACTGTATGACTTTACAACTCTAAGACAGATAGCCCGTAGCAGTCGCTATGGGCTATTTTTCGATAAAAAGTGTACCGGCTTGTTATGAACAGACGGTATTGACAGGAAAAATTAATCACCGAAACCAACTTTAAAAATGGCAATTACTGCTGCTGACGTAAATAAACTTCGGCAAGAGACCGGAGCCGGTATGATGGACTGCAAAAAGGCCCTTACCGAAGCCGATGGCGACTTTGACAAAGCAAAAGAGTTTCTGCGCAAGCATGGTCAGAAAATAGCCAACAAGCGGGCCGACAACGCTACTGCCGAGGGTATTGTATTGGCACATGTAAGCAAAGACGGTACCAGCGGCAAAATCATTGCGCTGGCCTGTGAAACGGAACCTGTATCTAAAGTTCCTGATTTTCAGAACTTGGCAATGATGCTGATGAGTGAAGCCGTAGCTGCTGACATTATGGACAAGGCAGGTTTGCTGGCCATTAAACAGGCCGATGGTCGCCCGCTCGAGGATCACATCACGGATCTGATGGGCAAAATTGGCGAGAAAATTGACGTCGCTACGTTCGGCACTGTTTCGGCTGATAAAGTGGTATCGTACATCCACTCGAATGGTAAACTTGGTGTTTTGGTTGGCCTGAGTAATACCAATGGTACAGACGTATCGGAAGTAGGACGCGATGTAGCCATGCAGATTGCTGCCATGAAGCCCGTTGCTCTGGATAAAGACGGCGTAGATGCTACTACGGTAGAGCGCGAGATCGAAATCGGCAAGGAGCAGGCACGTCAGGAAGGCAAGCCTGAGGCAATGCTGGAAAAAATTGCAATGGGTAAGCTGAACAAATTCTACAAAGAGAATACCCTGCTGAATCAGGAGTTTGTTAAAGACGGTTCGTTAACAATAGCGCAACTGCTCGAAAAGACCAGTAAAGGGCTAACGGTTTCCGCTTTTAAGCGTGTTGCTATTGCATAGAAAATAACAAAGAGGTACCGAATAATAGATACCCGGCTAGTTAGCCGGGTATTTTTCGTTAAAAAAGATCTGTTTACACGTAGGCCTACGTATATGGTAATTTAATTACTACTTTTACAAAGTAACTCATAATAGACTTATGGCCCGTAGATATTCAGACGAAGAACTGGTCAGCAGTTACGTTGAAACTCGCCAAAACGATTTTTTCGAGCAGTTATACGACCGATATTGCCATAAGGTACACCGTAAGTGTCTGTCTTTCACAAGAGATCAGGTTCAGGCCGAAGATTTGACTCAGGATATCTTTCTGAAATTAGTTACTAAGTTAGATAGCTTCAAATATCAGGCCAGATTCTCAACCTGGCTGTACTCGATAACGTACAATTATTGTGCCGATCAGACACGTGTGAGAAACCGACGGGACGAATTTACCGTTGGCAACGATTGGGAGCTGATTGGCCCGGTTCAGGAAGAAAATTCGACCGAACAACTCGAGCAGTCAGCTCAACATCTGAAACAGGCTATGGAAATGCTTTCGAGAGAAGAGCGTCAGTTGCTCATGATGAAGTATCAGCAGGAGGTCAGTATCAAAGAATTAGCTGATCAGAATGGCCTCACAGAAAGTGCTGTGAAAATGCGCCTAAAACGGTCAAGGGATCGACTGAGACAGTTTTATTGGCAAGTTGCAGCTGTATAAAACACAACGACACCGTTATAGAAAGAAACAACGTTGCCTGAACTGCAACGCCATACAGAAAGCCTGGCTAGTTTGCCGGGTTTTTTATTTGTATGTAGCTTGGCATCTGCTTTGTTACAATCCATTAATTAAACGTCCTACCAGTTTAGCCTGAGCAATGACGAAAGATATCACCGATGAGGAGTTAGTACGACGCTATCTCGAAACACAGCGAAATGAATACTTTGAGCGGTTATACGAACGGTACTGCGACAAAGTATATCGAAAATGTTTGTCTTTTTCGAAAAACAACGCTCAGGCCGAAGACCTTACACATGACATTTTTTTGAAGCTGGTTTTGAAACTGGGTAGCTTTAAAGAGCAGGCTAAGTTTTCTACGTGGCTATATTCCATAACCTATAAC
>JBBRUB010000212.1:0-6414 GCA_038248175.1 Cytophagales bacterium
CAACCACCAACCACCAGCCACCAACCACCAACCACCAGCCACCAACCACCTAGTTGACTTACGCCGACGCACAAGCCTATCTATACAGCCGACTGCCGGTTGATTACCGCATCGGCCCCAGGGCCATCAAGCCCGGTCTGGGCAACATCATCGGGCTGTGCCAGGCGCTGGGCAATCCGCAGGGCCGGTTTCCGAGCATTCACGTGGCGGGCACCAACGGTAAGGGCAGCACGGCGCACCTGCTGGCGAGTGTCTATCAGTCGGCGGGCTACCGGGTTGGTTTATACACCTCGCCCCACCTGAAATCCTTCACCGAACGGATTCGCATCAACGGCCAACCCATTCCAGAAGACGTAGTAGCCACGTTTGTCGGTACAAACAAGATACTGATTGAAACCATTGAGCCTTCTTTTTTTGAGGTGACGGTTGCCCTGGCGTTTGCCTATTTTTCGGGCGTGGACGTTGGTTTACCGGCGGTTGACATCGCCATTATCGAAGTTGGATTGGGTGGCCGGTTAGACTCAACCAATATCATCACGCCCGAATTATCGGTCATTACCAACATCGGCTGGGATCATACCGAGACGCTGGGCGATACACTGGCAAAGATTGCTGCCGAGAAAGCGGGCATCACCAAGCCGGGCGTGCCGGTAGTCGTGGGCGAGACCCTGCCCGAAACCCGCCCCGTCTTTGCTGCTGTAGCCGCGCAGCAGTCGGCCCCGATTCAGTGGGCCGAAACCTCATTTTCGGTTATTGACGCGGGGCTGGAAGCCGGACAACGCCGGGCGATGGTTTCCCGGTATCCGGTGTCAATAAGTAAACCTGCCGCAGCGACAAACCAAGCCACCGGGCAGACCTGGCCTGATTCGTTTCCGGTTGTTTGTGATTTGCCGGGGCTGTATCAACTGGTTAATCTACGGACGGTGCTGACGGCGGTGGACGCGCTTCAGTCCCGGTATCCGGTTGGTTTAATCGCCTTGCAATGGGGCGTTTCGTCGGTGGTGGCGCAAACAAACCTAAAAGGACGCTGGCAGCAACTCGCACTATCGGGCAAGCCATTGCTTGATGACCCGTTTCCTGAGCAACTGTCTGAGCAACTGTCTGAGCAACTGTCTGAGCAACTGTTTTCTCTTCTCCCGCTTTCTGAGCAACCGCTCGTAGTGGCCGATACGGCTCACAATCAGCCCGGTTTAGTAGCTTTGTTAGAAACAGTGCGCAGTATTCCGCACCGCCAACTGCATCTTATTCTGGGCTTAGTGGCCGATAAAGACCGCAGTCGGGTACTGTCGGTGTTGCCGGTAACGGCGCGGTACTATTTTTGTCAGGCGCAACTGCCTCGGTCGTTACCCGCCGGTGATTTACAACAGGAAGCGGCTACTTATAACCTGATTGGCGATGTGTTTACCGATGTAAATCAAGCCATGGCTGCCGCGCTATCGGTTGCAAAAGGCACTGATTTAGTGCTGGTTACGGGCAGCAACTACGTTGTCGCCGAACTCAATAATTTATAGTATGCCGCGCCTTAAATTACAGCGTTTTCAACAGAATGCCGATGCTCCGAATGTTATCGAGCGGGGAAAACCAGTATATGAAACGATCAAAGGCCGGTGGCACACCGATTATTTTGGGAATGAGAACCCAATTGTATTGGAATTGGCTTGCGGAAAAGGCGAATATACCGTTGGCTTAGCCGAAGTCTATCCTGAAAAAAACTTCATCGGCATTGATATCAAAGGCGAGCGCATCGCGCGGGGTTCTCAACAGGCACTGGAGCGGGGCCTGGTAAACGTGGCCTTCGTCCGTACTGATATCCGGTATCTTACCGAGTTCTTTGCCGGGCAGGAAATCGCCGAAATCTGGATTACGTTTCCTGACCCGCAGCCCCGGCCTAAGCAGGATAAACACCGATTAACCCACCCTCGGTTTCTATCTGTATATAAACAATTGTTAATTAATAACGGCACGTTGCATCTGAAAACGGACAGTCGGGAGCTATTTGAGTACAGTTTACAAACATTAACTGATCAGAAATTTCATACCATACTGTTTACTAATGATTTATATAATTCACATTTATATAATATACATAATAACATAAAGACAACATACGAACAGATATTTCATACTCTTGGATTTACAATTAACTATATCAACTGTAAATTTTGAATTAAACTTTGTTATATAGTTTGTGAAATGTTTATTATCTAATTTTTTAGTATGTGCTGTTCGAAAATAAAATATTATATTTATTGCGATTTTGGATTCCGTCTGCGCTACAACATGTGTAATAAACAACACACGACGGGTATCGAACCCGTCGTTTGTTGTAGTCAGGCCAGCACGAGGCTGGTTTTTATCTAATTACTTCATCAACGAAGCGATTAAGTCGGCCACCCGGCTCGAATAGCCGAACTCGTTATCATACCAGCCGACAACTTTTGCCATGGTACCGTTCACGGCGGTCAGTTGCGCGTCGAAAATGCAGGAATATGAACTTCCGATAATATCGGCAGACACAATTGGATCAACGCAATACTCCAGAATGCCTTTCATTGCGCCCTCAGCGGCTGTTTTCATCGCGTTATTGATCTCGTCAACGCTTGCTTCCCGTTTTAAAATGACCGTTAAGTCGGTCAGTGAGCCGTCGGGCGTAGGAACGCGCATGGCATTACCGTCTAATTTACCCTTTAACTGCGGCAATACTAAACCAACGGCTTTGGCTGCCCCCGTCGAGGTTGGCACAATGGAGAGGGCAGCCGCCCGCGCCCGGCGCATATCCGAATGGGGGGCATCCTGCAGGTTCTGATCGGCGGTGTAGGCGTGGATGGTGGTCATGTATCCCTTTTCAATGCCAAACACATCGTCTAATACCTTAGCCATCGGAGCTAAGCAGTTGGTGGTGCAGGAAGCGTTCGAGAGAATTGTTTCGTCACCCGTGAGTATGTTGTCGTTTACGCCCAGCACAATAGTCGGAATGCCACTGCCTTTTGCGGGAGCTGAAATAACGACTTTTTTACAACCAGCCGTCAGGTGTTGCCCGGCACCGGCCTCGTCAACAAACCGTCCGGTCGATTCCAGTACGACGTCCACACCGAGTGCTGCCCAGGGCAATAACTTGGGGTCACGCTCGGCGAAGGCTTTGATTGCTACACCATTTACAGTAATTGTTTCGCTATCGGCAGTAACGGTTCCCTCGAACCGGCCATGTACCGAGTCGTACTTGAGCAAATGAGCCAGCGTAGCGTTGTCGGTCAGGTCGTTGATGGCAACGACCTCGATGTTTTCCTTTTTTAACAGTTGGCGAAACGACAACCGACCGATTCGGCCAAAACCATTAATGGCTACTTTAATTTTTTCCATTGATACGAAGGTTTGTATTACCGGGCCAAATATAAGGAATCGAGTGGGAAGGGAGAAAACAGAAAGTAGGAACAACCTGTTTACTAATATCACACAAGCCAACTATATTTAGTATTTAGCGGAATTTATTTAGTATAAGTTACTAATTTAGTACATTATTTAGTATAATATGTACTAATTACTAACTATATTAGTACATACCTACTAAAACACTAACCTTTTCACAAACTAAATACTAAATAACTAATTCTAATCGAATGTAATAGTAATCGAATGTAATAGTATTGGTATTACTACATTATTTGATTAGCCAAAAAGATAGAGTAGGGGACAGACACGCTAAACGTAGTCAGTCACAGTCGTTATGGTCTGATTACGATACCTGCTATTGATTCCCTGCGTATTGTTCGGTATCTTGTCCTGTGTTACACGCAACTCATAAGCCTGATTCAAGACCCGATTCAAGACAAGAATATAAACGGTGGATACAGCTTGAATACGCCATAAAAATATAGTCATTTCAGTTGCTGTTAAACCAGCAAATATTATTCGGTCAGATACACTATCTACGTGATATTGAGCTGTTTAATTACCAGTACTTACAGTTTTACTTTAATTAGAATGACCCATTTAGAACAATCAGAGCAAATCGAAGCCATCTGGCAAAACAGAACCTTACTCGCAAACATCGCATCACAACAACTTATAGAAACCACAATCGAGCAACTTGACCAAGGCCTGCTTCGCGTAGCCCAACCAAACCCCAACAACCCAGGAAAAGAGACAGGTGTCAACGATGCGGCAGACGCGACAAACGATGCGACAACGGACTGGGTCGTAAATGAATGGGTAAAGAAAGCGATTCTCCTGTATTTCATTAGCAGAAAGATGGAACCACAATCCACGGGCATTTTTACCTACCACGATAAAATACCGCTGAAAACCAACTTTGCTAAAATAGGGGTTCGCGTTGTACCACCCGCCGTTGCCCGGTATGGTTCTTTTTTAGCACCGGGCGTAATCCTGATGCCGTCCTATACAAACATCGGAGCCTACGTGGACGAACGAACCATGGTTGACACCTGGGCAACAGTCGGCAGTTGCGCTCAAATTGGAAAAGACGTTCACTTAAGCGGTGGGGTCGGTATCGGCGGTGTGCTCGAACCTCCACAGGCAGCACCCGTCATTATTGGCGATGGCGCGTTCATCGGTTCGCGCTGCATTATTGTCGAAGGCGCACGAATCGGGAGCCGGGCCGTGATCGGGGCGGGCGTAACCATTACCGGATCATCCCGCATTATTGACGTAACCGGACCGGAACCCATTGAATATCGGGGCCTCGTACCCGCTAATTCAGTTGTGATTCCCGGTAGCTACCCAAAATCGTTCCCGGCAGGAATATATGACGTTCCCTGCGCCCTGATTATCGGCAGACGAAAAGCCTCAACGGACTTAAAAACGTCGCTCAATGACGCGTTACGCGATAATCAGGTAATTGTCTGAACATAACCCAGTACATTATCCATCAATTCGTGATGGAACCCCGACGAAAAACGAGTGTGGCCGGGGTTGATTTGTGAATCAGCCCCGACCACGTTTCTGTATAATAAACCAACTTATTCAGTATACAGGCCGATGGAAGTGATTGTTCGATATATTAACGATTATAAATTAACAAATATAATAGTATTTTGTAACTAAAAAATATATACAATATGAGTATATGATTATATTGTATGTAAGTTTACGTAAAAATGACTATGATTTACGTAAAAATAGTAATTATGTAATATAACATTTGCGTTAAGTTGGGGATTGGATAATGAAATGAATTGTAAATTATTATATTTGTGAATCACATTAACCCGATTCATCATGAATATCAATGACAAGATTAAACAAATCCTGATTGACAAAAACATTTCACCATCCTACTTCGCGGATGAAATCGGTGTGGCGCGGGCCAGCGTTTCACACATCTTAACGGGTCGAAACCGCCCCAGTTTCGATATTATCCAGAAGATTATCCGCCGTTTCCCTGACTTGGGCTACGACTGGATCATGGAAGACGAACCAGCCCCGCCACGAGGATCGGCCAACGGACAACGCTTAGTGACCCAAAATCAGCCGTCGCCGACAAATCAGTTGGGTCAGCAGCGGCCCGCGCCCACCGATTTACCCATGTATAATTCGGCCCGGAGCGGTACCATGACCGCCATGCGCGACGAATTTATACCGGAGCCGCTGCCCGAACCCGATTTAGGACTGGCAAACAACGGCCCGGCAACGGCCAATCCAGATTTTGGGGTCGAAAAAAGTATTGAGCGGATTCTGATTTTTTATACCGACGGCACCTTCCGGGAGTTTCTTCCCGCCGGGATTTGATAGAAGGGCTGGTTACGGGATGCGTGTCATCAGGTGTGAACAGCAGTTATGTTTTATAATTTATATTATGTTAACCTGACTGAATGAAGACGGGCGGATAGATGGTATCTATCCGCCCGTCTTCATTCAGTCAGGTTGTTTATTGCCTGACTACGCTACTTCACCTCCACGCAAGCCACTTTCCGGTCTTCGTATTGCTTAATAAAATTCTTGGTATTGCTGATGTTCTCGTCCAGATCACCGTCTGCTTTCACGCTCTTGGCTTTTTCAAAATAAACCAACGCCTTTTTGAACAATCCGCATACCCGGCCTTCCACAACGGTTCCTTTTGTTTTGTAATCGTCGGCTCCCATCTGCGAGAGTTCACCGTTCAGGATGGCCGCTTCGTTGTAATAATAGGCTCCCAAACCAAAGTTAGAGTCGTAATTGGCCCCGTCAACGGCAATCGCTTTCAAGTAGTAATCCCGTGCCATATCGCGCTGCTCGATCTGCTTCGGCTTTAACTCAGCCACCCGCTTTTCATTGGCAGCTACGTCAACAGCTTTGGCTTCTTCGGCTTTTAGTTCCGCTTCGGCATCGGCTACGGTTTTCTTCTGCTCAGTCAGGCGGGTCTGTACATCGGCCAACTGACGTTTCAGGTCAGCCACATTCTTCGGGGCTTTCTTGATG
>JBBRUB010000213.1:0-6394 GCA_038248175.1 Cytophagales bacterium
GATTCATGTGGACCGGGGCGCGGCCCTGAGCATTCATAACGGCGATCAGGCTACCGTCGAGAACATTACGTATGACGACATCCGGGTAGAAGATGCTCCCCATAAGCTAATCGACCTCGCCGTGTTTCGGTCGCAGTACAGTACCGACCGGCCTACCGATGATGCCGAACGTACCCGCCTGTGCAGGCAGGACGTGTGGGATGGGGTGTTGCGCGTACCACCCGGACAGGAAGCGCGGTTTGATGCGGGCTGGGGCCATATTCGCAATATCACGTTTCGCAACATTGCCGTGACCGACGGGCAGTTTCCGTATTCCATTCTCTACGGCTATGACCCGCAGCACCGCGTCGAAAACGTGCGGTTCGAGAACCTGACCATCCACGGCAAACCCATCCGTTCTGCTCAGCAGGGTCATTTTTCAGTAGAAAACGCAACGGGTGTGGTTTGGAAGTAAAAAATACTCAGCCACATGAAAAAGCTGCTGATCATAACCTTGATATGGGTCTGTTTTCTGGCAAGTAACGGCTACGGGCAAAGCATGACCGACTCGCTCACGCAACGGGAGAAGCGGACATTGATTACCGAAATGGCCAGTCTCATCAAAGAGTATGCCTTCTTTCACGGCGGGACTATGGTGTGGCGGTACGATTCGTGGGTTGACACAACCGGCAACCTCAGGCTCTATGTGGCCGAACAGGTAGCCGTTCTGGGCGACTGTACTCCCCCGGAATGGTATTACGTCGATTTTACCCAACCCATAAAAGCTGGTGAACTGAGGCTTACGATGGGGCGCAACGACAATTTTATGCTGGAGTCGGTCAAAGCCATCACGAAGAAAAAGACTAAAAAGAAAGAAAGGAACAGAAGCCTGCTCATCTTTTTCTTCACTAACAAAAAAAAACGAACCACCGATTTTGGGCAGTTGTACACCCGGCTGAACTCCATTATCAGCAAACTGACCCTTACTGAATCTGGAGATTCGCAAGCGTTGAAGTAGCTTGTGTGAGGTGAACGACTTTTGGCATGATAAGCCTGATGAAGCAGTTCCTTGATTCCTTTATTGGTGACGTGTCGATTGATGGGCATGAGCTTGCTGATGTACATTTTACCACCAAAGCCGAGTTTTTGGGCTTCAATGGACGCGTAGTGTCGTCGTTTCTTTTCGGGTAAACGGCCGCATCGGCGGTCAGATAAAGTACTGTTTCGTCAGCCGTTCAATTTTGGGGTCGTAGGGAGTTACAATACGACAAAGTTATAAAATCTGAATCATGTACTTTATTTAAAACTCATTCCAGAGAAAACCCTGACCGAGCAGGTAAACTACACCGTTGCCGACAACGATGCGGTTTAGCCGTGCCGATGCCATACCGTATCCAAAAAGCAGCCCGGCACTGGTGACCAACTCGAATGAACTTGGGAAAGCGTATTCACCCGAAGCCATTGGGTGGCGATTGTCCGGTAAATCCAAAGCAGACGCGATTCAACTCGTCAGCCAAAATGCACCGTTACCGTGGGTGATACCCGTCAGTAGAGAAGGGTATAGTGCCCCCCCCCTTGTCGAATACAATCCTGGCTGGTGATGGATTACCATTACCCAGTAGTCTGGCCCCGGCACAAACCAGTGAGCGTACAGCCCCGACACCACAAAAAACCAAAAGAGACGACAAGCCTGCTCAGGAAGGGAACCTGCTACCGGCTGGCAACGGCGCGGCAGCTCAGGCAGCCACTGAAGCGGACCTGATAAAACTGGCCAAGAGCGAACGGCTGCATCTAAAGCTCATGAATGTGAACGATACCAGTCAACAGCAACAGCAAAAACCAACGCAGGGACCCAAACCGAAAATACGACGACGTTCGAGACCACGTCGTTGACTATTCTATAATTAGTTATTGTGGATAAAAATAGTTCTTTCTACTTTTACAAAAGGTATATTTTTCTCCCATTAGCCATGTTAAGCCCTGATACTTTACTCAAATTTTTACGCGCCAAACCCGCGTTGAACCTGTCTCAGATTGAGAAAGAAGCTGGCATTCCGGCCAAAACATTGCACAAGGCGTTGACCAACCAAAAAGACGTGCCAGCAAAGCATATGCCGGCCCTGGATGAGACGCTACGGAACTATGGCTACGCGGATAGCCTGTTCAGCAAGGCCATAGTGATTTCAGTTGTTAACCACAAAGGGGGAGTCGGTAAGACAACGACAACGATTAACGTTGGTAAAGCCCTTAGTTTGCTGGGTAATCGGGTACTACTTGTGGACATGGACTCGCAGGGAAATTTATCTCAATGCTTCGGGGTGCATACACCCGAAGAACAGGTAATCGATGCATTACTCGGGCCCCGTTCCCTACCCTTGCACCAAATTACGGATCGCCTGTTTCTGGCTCCCTCCGATATTCGTATGGCCTACAAGGAATCGGAGTTAGGTAATGCCGTCGGTGCCGACCGGCGGTTAACGGTTAAGCTGGAAGAGGCCCGTTCTCAGTTCGACTATATCCTCATTGACTGTCCGCCCAGCTTGGGAATTTGTACAACCTGTTCGCTGGTGGCCTCCAATTATTGCCTGGTACCTATCCAACCTGAAGCATCAGCCTATCACGGCGTTGAGAGCCTATTTAACCGTATTTCTGAAGTGCGTACCTACATCAACCCAGCGCTAACGGTAAAGGGCATTGTCTTTACGATGGTGCATAAGAATCAGAGTGTTCACAAAAGTATGATGGCCCATATTCGGGATACCTACCGAAATTTTCTCATCTACGAGTCAGTTATTGAAGTTTCGACGGTGATTAAACAATCACAGGTGGCTAAGGAGGACCTGTACACCTACTCGCCGAAGTCCGTATCGTGGCAGCAGTACTCTCAATTGGCAACCGAAATCATGACCCTCTGATGGCTAAGAAAAACTTTATGGAGCTCATGCGAGAAAAAACCGTTGATGTTCGCCCTTCCTTGCTTTCGGCAGAAGAAAACATCAAAAGCCAGCTTTTGGTCCTGAATCAGCTTCGGGATTTGATCCCACCCCTGTCGTCAGATGAATTCAGTCAATTAGAACAGAATATCCTTAAACACGGCGTAAAAGACCCCCTGACTATCTGGGAAACGACCCAAGCCGTAGCCGGAGTAGGAGCCGATGATGTACCGGTATTTGTGCTGGTTGACGGTCACAACCGCTACCGGATCATCCAGCAATATCATGTAGATTTCAGAATTAATCTGATTCGGTTTTCGTCACTCGAAGAGGTGCGTGACTACATGATCAATTACCAGTTGGGCCGACGTAACCTCACTCCCGAACAGGCTTCGTACTTACGGGGTATACGCTATCTCCAACAAAAGTCGATGCGGGGCGCAAACCTGAATGCCGATGAGACGGCAGGTAACGTCGCCGACCGGCTGGGTGAAGAATACGGAGTCAGCAGCCGTACAATCCGGCGGGACGGGGACTTTGCCGCCGGTATCGAAAAACTCACGCCTGAGTTGAAGCGCGACGTCTTGTCGGGTAAGCAGAAGGTTACTAAATCAGTCGTTACTAATTTGAGCAAGACTCTGGTAGACGCTACTGTCGCCCGGATTGACGCTATCCAAAACGATCAGCCGGCAGCGACAGTACCCGAAGATACGACTTCTCCTCTCCCAGACCGGCTACGAGCCGAAATCCGGGCCATCGCTAATGGCCGACTTACCGCTCGTGACTGCCAGAAAATCCTAAGAAAAGTTGCTGAACTTCTGGCACTATAGCCGATTTGGGGCGTTGGTCTCTCACGATAGGACACGCTGTCCTATCGTAGAGGATATACACTGGTTGGGGGTAAATCTGGTCATTTTTCCACGATAGGACAGCGTGTCCTATCGTGGGAACGGCAGGGGTGATTATCGAAACCAAGAGCGATGACGTGGGATAGATAATGCTTTCTGAAATGCCCGGGGCATTGATGACGTAAGTCGGCATTTGACCGATGTTAAGCATCATAATCAGAATCCCACAAACACCAAGGGTAAAGTTGCTCAAAAACGCCGAGCTTTAACCGGGCGTATCTAACATCAAATTAAGTCCGTTTTTTCAATACCTGAGATGCACCAAAGGGTCTTGGGTCTTGGAAATTCGTATACCGCTCGATCATACTGGCTGTTTTATGGTGGGTCTGTTGCATGATTTGTGCATCGCTCGCCCCTAACATCCGAGAGTTGGTAACAAAAGAAACCCGCAGGGAGTGAGCCGAATACGTTTCCCCAAAATAAAGTTGGGTCACGTTATAGATCGTTTTATAGGATAGCCGCTCCGATGTCAATACCAGTTCGCCAGGCACTTTCCCCCGGCGAAATCGTACCAGCAATGGCACAGCCTTCCCTGTACCAGGTACGCCCACGGCAGGATCTGCCACCAATGGGCCAATCGGAGGTACGCTGACCGCCATACCAACCTGTCTGCCGGACGCTTGCCACCGGCCCCCCACCACCGGACCGGCCTGCCGATAAAATGACTGCAGCTGTTGAAGCCACCGCAACGTGTGCAGAATCGGGCAGTACACCCGATCTTCATCGGAGTATACAACCTTTACCTGATATTTGCCAACTTTGTTGGTCTTGCTCTTTCGTATCCGAATGATGCCTTCACCCTTTATCAACGGATTATTCGCAGCTTGATCAAGCCACCGATCAACAAGCTCATCAGCCAGAAACTCCTCTCCTCTATCCAGTTTTACTGCCGTACCAACCCGAATGTACCCTATATGCTCCTGCCCATCCAGCGTCAAAATAAACTTTAAATCATGCACAGACACTGCCGACAACTCTGACCGGCGAAACGCCCCCAGGTACCCCAGTAACAGGATTACTTTATCGCGCGACTCGGGCATGGTATCAGGGTTTAGCTTACCAACGACTTCTCTGAATTGATCGGGTGAAAATGGCTGTGCCTGAACTTGCGCCTTTCCGATTCGTTGGATGATGCCGGCTAACTCGTCACCAATAATGTTTTCATCCATTGGAAATTCGACCTTCAGTATTTTATGAGCGCGCTGAAGAGCCGCCAGCTTAACTTGTATGGAGGCAAACGCGTACTCGTTGGCCAACACGTGCATGTACTCGACGAGCATTTCCAGATCAAGGATGATCAGGTCGCGATTGAAAGCAAGTTCGTCGATTTGGTTCGGCAATGGCACGGCCAACAACCGATCGTGATTCCATTCCAAGAATCTAATTAGACTATATCGGTAGGATACAGCGGTATTAACGGCCTTATTCTGTTCGAGTCGATCAAAAAAATCGCCAAAGGTCTCATACCGATAATAAGCCTCGATGTCGATCTTTTTGCGGGTTACGCCGACCCTGTTCAATCCTTGGTTTGATAATTGGGTATCTTCACGCGCCTTCATACATACAAGTAGCAAAGGATTGAGGTAAAACACCCTCAAAAATAGTCTTTTTGGACTTACTTCCTATAATCTAACATTATAGGAAGTAGTACTGGCAATATTCCCAATCAGCTTCCAGAGCCCCCCCCCCAGGCAAGCGACCTGTCAAAACAAGAGCGGCAAGATCTGATTGACCTCTTGTTGATGGATCACTACACCCGAATTCGAGAAGATATTGTCACCATTCTTCAAATGCAGGAAGCCGAGCATCCAGAAAAGCCAATCGTATAAAATTCAGTTACCGCTCGCATAAACCATAGAAATCGGTGCGAGGGGCTCCCCCAATGGTCCGTAAGCCGGTGCGGTACATGGTGCTGTATGGCGAATGCAGGGTGCCACAAAACAGACTACAGCAACGTTGCTCAGGTTGGTCGGCGTGAATTTTTTTCACGCGCCCGGTTTGTACTCAGCGTAACCTGCCGGTGTCGTATCACGTTCAGGCTTTAAACGTACTGTTTGCCGCAAAAAGATTACCTAACGTTTGTGCGAAAAACAAAATATGGGCAATTGAATAAAATAATTTTACTTATTTTTCCTAAATTTATGCTGTGGTGGATCTGTCATATACCGTGCCCTAACGGGCTGGCCTTAAATCCCCTGCCTAACCTGTCATGCATGGCGGGAACGCACGGGGGTTTACGGCCTATTCCTTCAAAATAAAATGAAGTCTCGAACCAAGTCATCAACTCCGTCAGTAGCACCCATTGACCAAAACGCAAATGAGACAACTGAGCCTGGCTCAGCATCAGTTCTATCAATTACCTCCGATAAGCGGCCACGAGGACGACCCACAAAAGGCGATGATAACACGAAATCAACGTACAAACGAATACTGATCGGGTGCAATTCAAATTGTCGCATGATAAAATCATCATCAATAATTGGTAGCTATCAATCAGTCAGTTAGCTTGCGGGGTCGGTCCCGTTACAGGCCTGACAAGGCATGTTCTGAGAAGCTATGGCCCTATCTTGAGAA
>JBBRUB010000214.1:0-6355 GCA_038248175.1 Cytophagales bacterium
GGTCCACATCATCACCCAGGCCGATTTGCTGGCCGCCATGACAAATTGACGGGTGGCGCGGTCGATCGTTTTTGAGTCGTTTTCAGTATCTCAGAGATTTGGATAACCTCATTACCACCGCAGGAAATTATCTGCTCTGCACTGGATATTTCCACTATCTGCCTTGCATTGATTAGAATTTCCGGAAAATAATTTCATTCTGCTTCCGCTGAACGCTGTGTCATAGGGTACAATTCTTCATCTGCTGAGTCAGCTACGTGTTTTTATGTAACGGCGCAACTAAGTTTCTTCATCCTATCAACGCCCGTAATACCTGAACCAACTGTTTTGGTAGCCGGGCGGATGCCGTTACTTCAACGGTGCCGATGAGGGGAGGCTGGTCTGGCTGGCAAAGGCATCGTAACGGTCTTTCTGGTAAAAACGTACTGTTTCCGGCAAAGCAAACCCGGTCAATTACCAATTCGGCCAAAATCGAGTAACGCATTTGCACGATTCTTGGTTAAATTTGTGTACCGCCTAATCAACATGTTTGCTCAGCTATGTTTATCTGGTCCAATACCCGGTTTCGTTATTCGTTGCTCACTGTCACAGCGGGGCTCTTTGGGGCGTCGGTCTGGCTGACGGCCTGCCGCTCGTCGGTCGAAAAACCGGCTGACGTTGTAGCTGCCGAAGCAACCCTGCCCAATCGGGTCGATTACAACCTGCACGTAAAGCCCATTTTGTCGGATCGCTGTTTTGCATGTCACGGGCCGGATAATGCTAAGCAGAAAGCAGGGTTGCGCTTAGACACGCCCGAAGGGGCCTACGAAGCCCTTACCGAAAGCGGTCACCGTGCCGTTGTGCCGGGTAACTTAGCCAAAAGCGAACTGTTTCATCGAATCACCAGCACCGACCCGGAGGAGGTTATGCCTACGCCGGAGTCGAACCTGACGCTGACTGCCACCGAAAAGGCCACGCTGTTGCGCTGGATCGAGCAGGGGGGCGAATACAAAGAACACTGGTCGTTGATTGCGCCTGCCAAACCAGAGGTGCCGCAAGTGGCCGATGGTGGCTGGGCCAGAAATGACATCGACCGGTTTGTGTTTGCCAAAGCGAAGGAAAAAGGGCTGAGCCTGAACAAAGAAGCCGACAAAACGACCCTGCTCCGGCGCGTTACGCTCGACCTGACCGGCCTGCCTCCCACGCCCGCCGACGTGGATAATTTTCTGACCGATACCAGTAAAAACGCCTACGAAAACGTGGTGAACCGGCTATTGCGCAGCCCGCATTACGGCGAACGACAGGCCGTTGAGTGGCTTGATGTGGCCCGCTATGCTGATACGCACGGCTACCAGGACGACGGTCTGCGCACCGCCTGGCCCTACCGCGACTGGGTAATCCGGGCGTTCAACCGCAACCTCAGCTTCGACCAATTCATCACGTGGCAACTCGCGGGCGATCTGCTTCCAAAGCCCAATAAAGATCAGTTGATTGCCACCGCCTTTAACCGCAACCACCAGCAAAGTCAGGAGGGCGGCATTGTGGATGAAGAGTACCGGGTAGAGTACGTGGCCGACCGAACCGCTACGTTTGGGAAAGCCATGCTCGGCCTGACCGTAGAGTGCGCCCGCTGCCATGACCACAAATACGACCCCATTTCGCAGAAAGATTATTTCTCGCTGTATGCGTTTTTCAACAGCAACAACGAGCGCGGGCAGATACCGTACAACGGCGAAGCGGCCCCGACCATCACACTGACCACGCCCGAAGTAGATGCGCAACTGGCCTTTATCCAGAGAAAACTGACGCCCCTTCAGCAGCAGCTGAACGTAAATCGACCCGATTATCAGCAGCGGTTTGGGCAGTGGCTGGTCAGTAACCCGGCAAAAACGATGAACCCCGATGCTGGTCTGATTGCCCGCTACAGCTTCGATGAGGCCAACCGGACCGACATCAACGTGTTTGTGCGGGAGCAGAACGAAAAGCGAAAACTGGAAGAGGCCAGAAAGAAAGCTGAAGAGGTCCGGCAATCTGCCCGGAAGAAACCTGCCGAAAAACCCAAACCAGAAAAGAAAGAGCCGCCCAAGCCCAGGACAGCGGCTGAGTTGCTGAAAGACCCACTCAATGCCTTCACCAACACCGTAAACGATACCTTTCCCGCCCGGCTCGGTGGCGACTCCGACAATCTGCCCTATCCCGTGCCCGGACGATTTGGCAACGCCCGTTTCCTACCCGGCGACAGTTACATCAGTTTGCCTTACGAACTGGGTGAATTTGAGCAGAATCAGCCGTTTACCATCAGTAGCTGGTTCAAACTGGCTAAACCCGGTTTATCGGGTACGTTGATGGGCCGCACCACCGGGCCGATGGATGGGCAACGTGGCTACCAGCTCGATTTGCTGTCCGACGGTCGGCTCAAGGTATCCCTGAACCACGTTTGGCCCGCCAACGCCATCGATATCGAAACGGTGGGTAAGGTGCCGGTCAACGCCTGGTTTCAGGTGGCCATGACATACAACGGAACGGGCCTCGCCAACGGCCTGACGCTTTATTTCAACGGCAAACCAACGCCCACGCGGGTTATTACCGACAATCTTAAACACAGTATGGTGTGGGGTAAGGACAAGAGCCACTGGGCTCAGCACTCCTTTTATGTGGGCCGGATGCACGATTATTACTACAAAGATTTCGCCGTCGATGAGCTCCGCCTGTACAACCGCTGCCTGACGCCCCTCGAAATGCCCCGGCTGGCCGGTCGCCCTGACGCGCTGGCGTCGGCCCTGCAAACGCCTGTAGCCCGGCGCAACCTTGCACAACGCACGGGGTTGTATCAGTATTACGTCACGACGCACGATCCGGCTTATCAAACCGCTCTTGCCGATGCCATGAAGCTGCGTGGTGAGCAAATTACGCTGTACAACAATTCCGATCAGGTCATGGTGATGCAGGAGCGGAAAACACCCCGCGTTACGCACCTCCTGAACCGGGGCGTGTACGACGCCCCCGGCGAGGTGGTAGAGCCCGCCGTGCTGCACAGCCTGAAACCAATACCCGACGGAACGCCCAAAAACCGGCTGAGCCTGGCCAAATGGCTGCTCACCGCCGACAATCCGCTGTTTAGCCGCGTTATGGTGAACCGGATGTGGCAGCAGTATTTCGGGCAGGGACTGGCTAAAAACAGTGACGATTTTGGTAATCAGGGCGCGTTGCCGAGCCATCCCGAACTGCTCGATTACCTGGCCGTGCGCTTCCGCAACGGTGACGGTCGGCCCGGAACGCAGTGGAATGTGAAGGAAATACACAAACTCATCGTCATGTCGGCCACGTACCGGCAGTCATCTGTCATTTCGGAAAAGGGGCGCGAGGCCGACCCGGAAAATACGTATCTGACGAGTGGACCAAGCTACCGGATGAGTGCCGAGCAGGTGCGTGATAATGCACTGATGGCAAGCGGATTACTGAATCAGCAGGTTGGCGGACCGAGCGTATTACCCTACCAGCCCGACGGTATCTGGGAAGCCTTGGCTACGCGAAACGCCGTAAAATACGAGCAGGATCACGGCGACAGTCTCTACCGGCGCAGCATGTACACGATCTGGAAACGCTCGTCGCCCCCGCCTATGATGCTCAACTTCGACGCGGCTGAGCGGCACACCTGCATCGTAAAACGGCAAAAAACCAGTACGCCCCTGCAGGCACTCGTCACGCTCAACGATCCGCAATTTATTGAAGCCGCGCGGGTGCTGGCGCAGCGGGCCATGGCACGGGGAGACCGGGGCGGTAAACTGCTGGCCGATGCGTTCAAAGCCATTGTTAGCCGCCCCGCCCGCCCGCAGGAACTCGCGCTGCTGCAACAACTATACGCCGAAGAACTGGCAGATTTTAAAAAGAACCCCAAACGGGCGCAGGAACTGCTGACAGTCGGCGAATATCCGGTAGATAAGGCACAGAACCCCGCCGAACTGGCCGCCTGGACCGTAGTGGCGAGTACCATTATGAATTTTGACGAAGCGATTGTGAAGCGATGAACATACACGACGAAATACACGATCAACTGAGCCGCCGGAATTTTCTGGGGCAGGCGGGCGCGGGCCTCGGTACCGTTGCGCTGGCGTCGTTGCTGAATCCGGGCAATCTCTTTGCGGGCCATCCAGCCGGGGGCCATCCAGCCGGGGGCCATCCAGCCGGGGGCCATCCAGCCGGGGGCGCAACCGAACCCGGCGAATCCACGCTGGGCAAGCCGCATTTTCCGCCGAAGGTGAAGCGGGTCATTTACCTGTTTCAGAGCGGGGCACCGTCGCAGCTCGAACTCTACGATTACAAGCCTAAGCTCGAAGCCATGTGGGGGCAGGACCTGCCCGCGTCGGTCAGGAACGGACAGCGGCTTACGGGTATGAGTGCCGGACAAAGCCGGTTTCCGCTGGCTGCGTCGAAGTATAAATTCGCCGAGTATGGGCCGGGGCGCATGACCATCAGCGAGTTACTGCCGCACACGGCCCGCATTGCCAGTGATCTGACGTTTGTCCGGTCCATGAATACCGAAGCCATAAATCACGACCCGGCCATTACGTTTTTCCAGACCGGCAGTCAGCAGGCGGGCCGACCAAGTTTAGGCTCGTGGGTGAGCTACGGGCTGGGGTCCGACAACCAGAATATGCCCTCGTTTGTCGTGTTGCTCAGCAAAGGCCGCAACGGTGATCAGCCCCTGTACGCCAAACTATGGAGTAACGGCTTTTTGCCCTCCGTACACCAGGGCGTAGTGTTCCGGTCGGGGCCAGACCCGGTGTATTACCTCAACAACCCGCCCGGCATCGACAAAACCAGCCGTCGGCGGATGCTGGACTACCTGACCAAACTGCACCACGAACAGGCGCAGCGCGTGCTGGACCCGGAGATAAACAGCCGCATGGCGCAATACGAAATGGCGTACCGGATGCAGACCTCGGTGCCCGAAACGCTGAATATCAGTAAAGAGCCGGACTCTATTTTCGATATGTACGGGCCCGACAGCCGTATCCCCGGCACCTTTGCTGCCAACTGCCTGCTGGCCCGCAAACTGGCCGAAAAAGACGTGAAGTTCATTCAGCTCTACCATCAGGGCTGGGATCAGCACGGCAATCTGCCCAACGATATAAAAATTCAGGCCCAAAGCGTCGATCAGGCATCTGCCGCTCTGGTTACAGACCTGAAGCAGCGTGGCTTGCTGGACGATACGCTCGTGATCTGGGGCGGTGAATTCGGGCGCGGGCCCTACTCGCAGGGTAAACTCACCCGCGACAACTATGGGCGCGACCATCACCCGCGTGCGTTCTCGCTCTGGATGGCCGGCGCGGGCGTCAAGAAAGGCATGGTCTATGGCCAAACCGACGATTTTGGGTACAACGTCGTGAAAGACCCGGTCCATGTCCACGATTTTCAGGCTACCATCCTGCACCTGCTGGGCGTGGATCACGAGAAACTGACCTTCAAAAGCCAGGGCCGTCGCTACCGCCTGACCGACGTTCACGGCAAGGTGGTAAAGCCGTTGCTGGCATGAGTTACCGACAGAAATTTATGTCTTGTGATAGAAACCTAATTTGATGAGCCGATGGAAGCTACTGCTATCAAACTTCCCGATTCACTGACCGAAGACGAATTACTGCGCATTCCGGCAAGGTGGGAAGAGTACGAATCTTTGATTGACGAGACGCCCTACACCATTCAATTTTTAAACGATGAGATTATTGTGAGTCAGGCTTCCCGTTCGCATGAATCGCTGGTTATGCTTTTGGGGAGGCTGCTATCCAATTATTTTTATGACCGGGACGAGTACGATGTCTTGGGTAGTAATGTCAAAATCGTCATCCCGGGTCGGATCGGGGATTTCAATGCTGATGTGTCGCTCATGAAAGGGCCGGTAAAGTACGGCCTTACTGTGGACGGGACCATCTCGACTATGCGTATCGAGAATCCTGAAATCATCATAGAAGTTTTGTCTAACAGCACCCGCCGGTTCGACCTTAACGAGAAGCTGGAATACTACAAACAAATTCCATCGCTACAACACGTCCTGTTTGTGGACCAGAATCGACCTTTTGCAACGACTTATTCCCAAACGGACGTGCCTGATGAGTGGCTTAATCACGATTATCATTCCCTCGACGCAACGGTACGGCTGGGTGAATTGACGCTACCAATGGCAGAGATTTATCGCAGGACGGTATTCGATGCGTAACCAATAGTTGCTAACTATACGGCCTGGTTCAGCGTTTAAAGGCCAGTTACCACCGCATTTTGTATCTCGTATGGATTTCATTGATTATTATAAAGTGCTGGGTGTTCCGAAAACTGCTTCGGACGATGACATCAAGAAAGCGTATCGGAAACTGGCCCGTAA
>JBBRUB010000215.1:0-6314 GCA_038248175.1 Cytophagales bacterium
GTTATGCTCGATGGCTTCGGGCTGCGGGCTATGAACCGGCAATCGGCTCTGGTGCAGTCGCTGTTGCAAACGTCGGCCATAAACACCGACCGGGTGCTGGTGATGGTCTATCTCAACGGGGGTAACGACGGGCTGAATACAGTTATTCCACTCGATCAGCTATCACAGTACAATGCCCTGCGCAGCAATATTGCCATTCCGCAGAACAAAATACTGACGCTCGACGGTACACCCGCCACCGGGTTTCACCCGGCCATGACCGGGATGCGTAACCTCTATAACGACGGTAAACTGACGGTGCTGCACTCGGTAGCGTACCCCAACCCCGACCAGAGCCACGCCCGCTCTACCGATATCTGGATGACTGGCGTTGACTCGAACCAGTTCAGTACGTCGGGCTGGGCCGGGCGGTACTTAGACAACCGCTTTCCCAACTACCCCGCCGACTATCCCAATGCCCTGATGGACGACCCGCTGGCCATTCAGATTGGGTATATTACGTCCTCGGCGCTGCTAGGCAGTCAGCAGTCGATGGCTATTGCCCTCAATGATCCCGACAGTTTTTACTCGCTGGTGGGGTCGGGCGATCCTACGCCACCGGGCGGTGGTTTATCAGGCGATGCGGGTGGACTGATTACGTTTATTCGTAAGCAGCAGACGCTGGCCGTGGGTTATGCCGGGCAGATTAAAACAGCCGCCGACGCCGGGCAGAATAGGGCGACGTACCCCATTGCAACGGCGAAAAATTACCTCGCCGATCAGCTCAAAATCGTGGCCCGGCTTATTCATGGCGGGCTGAAAACCAAAGTCTATTTCGTATCGCTCAACGGCTTCGACACCCACTCGGCCCAGGTCGATTACAGTGACACGACCATTGGCGAACACGCCAGTCTGCTCGGTAAGGTTTCTACGGCTCTGGCCACGTTTCAGCAGGACCTTACCTTGCAGGGTACCCACAGCCGCGTGATTGGTATGACATTTTCGGAGTTTGGCCGGCGGGCCAATTCCAACAACTCGAAGGGTACCGATCACGGCGTGGCCGCGCCGATGTTCGTGTTTGGCTCCGGCGTAAAACACCGTACCATTGGCCAAAACCCTGATCTGGCTAACCTGACCGGACAGTACGGCAACAAAGAAATTGGTATGCAAACCGATTTCCGGCAGGTTTACGGCGATATTTTAAACGACTGGTTCGGTACCGCCCCCGCCACGACCGATGCACTGCTGTTCCGTAACTTTCCGAGCGTCTCGCTCTTCCGAGATTTTGCCCCCACGAGCGTCGAAAGTATTGCGTCGGGACTATGGCAGGATGCCACTACCTGGAACGTGGGCCGCGCCCCGCTGCCTACCGAGCCGGTCAAAATCAACGCCGGTCATACGGTTGTTATCGACCATGACATTATAATCCGTACCATTCGGCTGGAAGGTAAGCTCAAATACATGGGGTCGTACAAGCTACAAATGATGAATTGAGGATGATACGTAAGCCTACTGTGGTAATTCTCCTATCTTTGAGACTTTACCGTATGCAGGCATACTATTTATTATGGCACAAACGTATCAATCACTCGACCTCCAGGAAACCGACGGTGTCCTGACCGTAACGCTGCTCGGTCCCGGCAAGGGCAACGCCATGGGGCCGGAGTTCTGGGACGAACTGCCCCGCGCTATGGACGACATAAACCGACAGCCCGACGTGCGCTGTATTGTATTTCGGGGTAGTGGCGACCATTTTAGCTACGGCCTGAACGTAGCACAGATGATGCCGCACCTCGGCAAAATGACCACTGGTACCGTGGTGGCCCACCAACGTGCCGACCTCATGGACATGATCCGGCAGATGCAGTCGGGCTTTCAGAAGATGCACGAATCGCCCAAGCCCGTTATTGCCGCCGTGCATGGCTGGTGTATTGGGGGCGGGCTGAACATGATAGCCGCTGCCGATATCCGGCTCTGCTCGCGCGACGCCAAATTCAGCCTGCGCGAAGCCAAACTCGCCATCACGCCCGACATTGGCGGTTTGCAGTTTCTACCCCTCATTATCGGGCAGGGCCTGACCCGCGAAATGGCGTTTACCGGCAACGATTATGACGCCCAGTTTGCCGAACGCACCGGTTTGGTCAACCACGTGTATGATACGCCCGATGCTCTTTTTGAAGCCGCCAACACGCTGGCCCGGCAAATTGCCGACAACCCGGCGTCTGCCGTGCAGGGCGCGAAACGGGTGCTGAACTACAGCCTGAACAAATCCATTGAAGATGGTCTGCAATACGTAGCCGTCTGGAATTCCAGCCAACTCCAGTCCGACGATTTCAGCGAAGCCATGCAGGCCACAGCAGAACGGCGCAAGGCAAATTTCAACCGGAAAACCAGCCGGGGGTTTTAACTCAAAGGGTGAAGGAGTGAATGAGCGAAAGAGTGGTTAACATGCCAACTTTCCCGCATGAGTCGTTCTTTTACTCTTTATCACTTTCGCTCTTTAATCCGTATGAGCCGCTTCACCAAAACTACCTCCCTGCTCCGCGCTGGCCTGCTATCCGTGTTGGTCGGTTTGCTCGTTACCTGCTCACCCAACCTGGAGCCGCAACCCGCCGAAGTGGTGACGAAGTTCTACGAAAAACTTTTCCAGCTCGTGGAGCAGAACTCCATTAACCGACGGGAAATTGACTGGGTTTCGTACCGGCAGAAGGTATTGGCCAAGGTGGGTGCGGCCCAGACTGTTCCAGAAACGGAACCCGCCATGACGCTGGCCCTCGCTCTGCTCAAGGATAATCACAGTACGATTGACATTGCTGGCAGACAAAGCTTATTTGGCGGGACTGGTTGTCAGCGATCACCGCCACAGGGATTGCCGGTTAATTTGCCTGACATTGGGTACATTGAGGTAGCGGGCTTTCTGGGTACTGAACTTGAAAGTAAGCAGTTGGCTCAATCCATTCAAAACAATATTGCCCGGTACGACACCCCGTCATTGAAGGGGTGGATTGTTGATCTGCGACGTAATACGGGAGGTAATATGTACCCTATGCTTACTCGATAATTTAATTTCTGACCTATTTTATGATGAACACAAGTGGAATGCTGCGCGACGACGCGCTGAAAGGAAAGACTATCATTGTAACGGGCGGAGGCACGGGTCTCGGCAAATCCATCAGCCGGTACCTGCTGCAACTCGGTGCCAACGTCACCATTTGCAGCCGCCGACAGGCCGTTATTGACGAAACGGCAAAGGAACTGATGGACGAGACCGGCGGTACCGTACTGGCCGTGGCCTGCGACGTGCGCAACCCCGAACAGATCGAAAACGTCCTGGCTGAAACGATTAAAAAGTTTGGGCAGGTAGATGGACTGCTGAATAATTCGGCAGGTAATTTCATTAGCCCCACCGAACGGCTGTCGTATAAAGCGTTTGACACCATTGTCGATATTGTTTTGCGTGGCACGTACTACTTCACGCTGGCGGTGGGCAAATACTGGATCGAGAATAAGATCAAAGGTACCGTGCTGAATATCTCTACGACCTACGCCACCACCGGTTCGGGCTACGTAGTACCGAGTGCAGTAGCTAAAGGCGGAGCGTTGATCATGACCAAATCGCTGGCGGCTGAGTGGGGCAAATACGGCATCCGGCTCAACGCCATTGCGCCCGGCCCGTTTCCGACCAAAGGCGCGTGGGACCGGCTCTTCCCCGAACCCCTGGCCAGCATGATGGACCCCACGAGCCGCATTCCGCTCAAGCGCGTGGGCGAACACGGCGAACTGGCCAACCTTGCAGCCTACCTGCTGTCCGACTATTCGGGCTACATCACCGGCGAGAGCATTACCATCGACGGGGGCGAAGTGCTGGCCGCTGGTGAGTTCAGCCACCTCGAAAGCGTCACTTCGGAGCAGTGGGACATGATTGGTGAGACTATCAAGCAAGCCAACCGCGCCAGTAAGAAAGAAGGTCAGAAACCCGCGTAATGCTAACCGCTACTACTCTCAGTAAAGCCTTTGCCGGTGACGTTCGGGCGGTGCGGAATGTGTCGCTTACGCTCCGGGCGGGGCAGATCGTGGCGTTGGTGGGCGAGAGTGGGTCGGGTAAAAGCACGTTGTTGCACATACTGGCGGGCCTGGCCGATGCCGACGCGGGCGAAGTGCGGCTAAACGGACAGCGCGTACCCGGCCCCGCCGAGGTGCTGGTGCCAGGTCATCCGCAAATCAGGCTGGTGCCGCAGGAGTATCAGCTGATGCCCAACGTATCGGTGCGCGAGAATATCGCCTTCGCCCTGCGCTACTACGACAAAGCCTACCGCGATTTTCGGGTCGATGAGTTGCTGCGCCTGTGTCGCCTGACCGATGTGCAGCACCGGTTGCCGCGCCGGGTGTCGGGGGGCGAGAAACAGCGCACCGCCATTGCCCGCGCCGTGGCCGACAACCCCGCCAACGGGCCGGGTACGGTGCTTCTGCTCGACGAACCGTTCAGCCATCTCGATTTGCCCAACCGGAACATCGTGCGCGAACTGCTCTTCGATCTGGTGCGGCACGACAACACCGCCTGCCTGTTCGTTACGCACGACGCCACCGACGCACTCTCCATTGCCGATACGTTGAGTATTTTGCGCGACGGCAAACTGATACAGACCGGCTCGCCCCAGACCGTATATCGGCAACCCAAAACGGCTTATGCGGCCAGAATGACCGGTGCGGCTACCATCCTGAAAGCAAAGCACCTGCCCACGCTCGGCCTGACCGATGAACGCGTTACCACCCGGCCCAACGCGCTGTTTTGTCTGCGCCCGGAGCAGATACTGCTGGCCGATGAAGGCGTTGCCGGAACGGTACAGGCCGTCTTTTTTCGGGGCAGTTTTTTGGAAATAGATGTCGATGTGTCGCGTTACGTGCGGCTGAGGCTGCTGACCACGCGAACTGATCTGCAACCGGGGCAGATAGTTTTTGTTCGGGTTTCGGGGGAGTCCGCTTGGTGGCTGGTGAGATAACTTTTGGTAGAGACAGTCCGTTGTCAGACAAATGTTAACCACTCAGCAAATGGAAGAGCAAACGCCAACACAAAAGAACTATCACCAGAATCTGGAGATCGAAGGGAAACCAACGTTAGTGAGCGAAGAAACCGAAAACGTCGATGTATCCGGTGCCGACGATGAATCGACCGGCATGGAAGGCGATGATTTCCTGGGCCGCACGAATAAGGAAGAAAAGGGGGAGGAGAGGAAGTAAAGGGAAAAGGGGGAGGAAGGGGAACACACCGGCGAAACTACTCATGCGCCAGCTCCCTTTCGTCCCCTCTCTTCCCCTTATAACATTCGCCTGATCAACTGCTCGACGGAGATGTTTTCGGCTTCGGCCTTGAAATTGCGCACGACGCGGTGGCGCAGAATGGGCAGGGCCACGGCCCGAACGTCCTCGATGTCGGGCGAGTACTTTCCATTCAGCAGGGCGTTGCATTTGGCCGCCAGAATCAGTGCCTGAGACGCACGGGGACCGGCTCCCCATTCCAGATACTGGTTGGCATCGGCAGATGCTTTTTCAGTGTTGGGCCGGGTTTTATGAACCAGCGATACCGCGTATTCAATCACGTTATCGACCACCGGTACCCGGCGCACCAGGTGCTGAAACTCCCGAATCTCTTCGCCCGTAATAACCCGGTTCACCACCGGACGCTGATCCGAGGTGGTCGCTTTCACAATATCAACTTCGGATTGGTACGACGGGTAATCCAAGTAGATGTTGAACATAAACCGGTCCAGCTGCGCTTCGGGCAGGGGGTAGGTACCTTCCTGCTCAATGGGGTTTTGCGTGGCCAATACGAAAACGGGCGGCTCAGTTCGTACTTCTGCCCGGCAATGGTAACGGCATATTCCTGCATAGCCTCCAGCAGGGCCGACTGCGTTTTTGGGGGCGTCCGGTTGATTTCGTCGGCCAGAATAATATTGGCAAAAACGGCTCCTTTGATGAACTTGAAATTGCGCTCCTGATCCAGCGTTTCGGAACCCAGAATGTCTGACGGCATCAGATCGGGCGTGAACTGAATCCGGTTGAAGTCCAGATCGAGGGCGCTGGCAATGGTCTGAATGAGCAGAGTCTTAGCCAGTCCAGGTACCCCAACGAGCAGACAGTGTCCCTGGCAGAAAATGGCCGTCAGCAGCAACCGGACGGTATCATCCTGCCCGATAACGATCTTGGCAATTTCATTCTTTATCAGATTGCCAACTTCAAAAGTATCCTGACGGTAAGGCTGCGGAAAGTTAAAGCTCCAGATTATATAAGTTATGATTATAGCCGGAAGTATTACAATAGTAAATATCTTTTTAATA
>JBBRUB010000216.1:0-6299 GCA_038248175.1 Cytophagales bacterium
AGGCCGATATTCGGACCTTCCGGTGTTTCGATAGTACACAACCGACCGTAGTGCGTGTAGTGTACGTCACGAACCTCAAAACCAGCCCGCTCGCGGCTCAGACCACCCGGTCCGAGTGCCGACATACGACGCTTGTGCGTCACCTCGGCAAGCGGATTGGTCTGGTCCATGAACTGCGACAACTGGTTGGTGCCGAAGAACGAGTTGATAACCGATGACAGCGTCCGGGCGTTAATAAGGTCAACGGGTTTGAAGTCCTCGTTATCCCGCACGTTCATCCGCTCTTTAATCGTCCGCGCCATACGCGCCAAACCAACGCCAAATTGTGCGTACAACTGCTCACCCACCGTCCGAACGCGCCGGTTGCTAAGGTGGTCAATGTCATCGACAACAGCCTTCGAGTTAATGAGGCCAATGAGGTATTTAACAATCGAGATGATATCTTCGGTTGTCAGGACTTTCATGTTCGACGCAATCTCCAGATTCAGTTTCTTGTTGATCCGGTAACGGCCCACGTCGCCGAGGTCATACCGTTTGTCGGAGAAAAACAGGCTCTGAATAATTTCGCGGGCCGCCTGTTCGTCAGGCGCGTCGGCGTTACGTAACTGCCGGTAGATTTGCTCTACAGCCTCTTTCTCAGAGTTGGAGCTATCTTTTTGCAGGGTGTTATAGATAATGTTGTAATCGGCCATATTCATGTCTTCCTTATGCAGGATGACCGACTTCTGGCCCGATTCCGTAATCGTATCGATGTCATCAGCCGAAATAGCCGAGTCGCGCTCGAGCAGAACCTCGTTCCGACTGATGGAAACCACCTCGCCGGTGTCTTCATCTACGAAGTCTTCTGTCCACGTCCGCAGAACCCGTGCCGCCAACCGACGACCAATAGCCTTCTTCAGATTAGCGGGCGTTGCCGGTACCTCCTCCGATAGACCAAACAAGTCGAGAATGTCCTTATCCGAACCGTAGCCAATAGCCCGTAACAGCGTTGTGACCGGAAATTTCTTTTTCCGGTCTATGTACGCGTACATGACATTGTTAACGTCCGTGGAGAACTCAATCCACGAACCCTTGAACGGAATAATCCGGGCTGAATATAGTTTGGTACCGTTCGTATGCTTACTCATCGAGAAGAACACACCCGGCGACCGGTGCAACTGCGAAACAATAACCCGCTCGGCTCCATTAACCACAAATGAACCTTTCTCGGTCATGTACGGAATGTTGCCGAGAAAAACTTCCTGCTCAATCGTCTCAAAATCCTCGTTGTCGGGGTCGTTATTCGACAGGCGCAGTTTAGCTTTGAGCGGTACTGAATACGTTAGGCCCCGATCAATCGACTCATCGACAGAATACTTCGGCGGATCAACCGAGTAGTCGATGAACTCCAGCTTAAAGTTCTCGCGGGAGTCGGAGATGGGGAAGTTCTCCTGAAAAACTTTGAACAACCCCTCTTCCGACCGTTGGTTGGATGGCGTGTCAAGCTGGAAAAAATCCTTAAAAGATTTAACCTGGATATCTAAGAAATCAGGATATCCAATCACTGGCTGGATTGTCGCAAAACTTTTGCGGGCACTGACTTTCGCGTTTGTAGCCAAGATTGTTGTATGTTTAGATGCGTAACCGATTCTAAATAAGTGCGTTGCGGAGACGGGCAACGGTACCCAAGCTATTCGGCTAATTAGACCTCAGGCGTCATTCTACTCATGAGGTGTAGGTAACTAACAGCAAGCAATAAGAATTAGTTTGTCTTTTGCAAGGGCATAGACAAAAATTCTCCAAACAGGAAAAGACCAGACAACTTACCTGGTCTCCCCTGTTTGGAGTACTATGTGAACGAGTAAGTGCTTATTTTACTTCAACTTCAGCACCTGCTTCTTCGAGTTGCTTACGCAGAGCCTCAGCTTCGTCTTTGGTAACGCCTTCCTTAATGGGCTTGGGCGAGCCATCAACCAGTTCTTTGGCTTCTTTCAGGCCCAGACCGGTCAGGTCTTTCACGAGTTTCACTACCGCCAGTTTAGCGGCACCCGGAGCCTTCAGGATTACGTCGAACGAGGTTTTCTCAGCAACGACTGGGGCGGCATCGCCACCACCTGCACCACCAGCTACCATCACGGGAGCGGCAGCAGCCGGTTCGATACCATACTCATCTTTCAGAATGGTAGCCAGTTCGTTAACTTCTTTAACCGTCAGGCCCACAAGCTGCTCAGCGAACGCTTTCAAATCTGCCATTGTCGTATTTCTTAATTTGGTTGTGATACAATTGTTTGGGAAGTCTAAGGTACTCACCTTCGACTCTGAGAGTCAATTCGTTGTCATTTACTCCGTGTCATTAGTTACTACTCGTTCTCACGATGAATGCTACTAATGACCACCAAATGACAATTAATGACAATTTGTTAAGCTGCTTCCTCGCGCTCCGACAGCGTTTTGAGGATACCTGCCAGTTTGTTGCCACCACCCTGAAGGGCCGAGATAACGTTTTTAGCAGGTGACTGCAACAGACCGATGATTTCGCCGATCAGTTCCTGCTTGTTCTTGAGCGCAATCAGCGTATCGAGCTGGTCAGCACCGATAAACAAACTGTAATTAATAGAAGCGGCTTTCAACTGAAGCTTGTCATTGCCCTTGCGAAACTCTTTGATAAGTCTGGCGGGTGCTTTCTGGTCTTCGGGGTGAAACATCACCGCCGATTGCCCCTGCAACACCACATCGTTGAACGGCGAATAATCCGTTTCCAGGGGTTCGAGTGCTTTTTTGATGAAGGTATTCTTCACCACTTTGTACTCAATACCCCGTTCAAAACACATCCGGCGAAGGTTATTGGTTTCAGCAACCGACATACCATTGGCTTCCGTGATGTAGAAGAAGGGAATGGTCTGGAACTTTCCAGTCAACTCCTCGATAATTGCTCCTTTTTCGTCGCGTTTCATGGTTATATCCCGGCTACTGTGCCTTTATCTATCGTGATTCCCGGACCCATCGTGCTTGTCACGTTGATCGTTCTCATGTACGTCCCCTTTGCCGATGAAGGCTTCAGGCGCATCAGCGTAGCAATGATTTCCTGCGCATTTTCGGCCAGTTGCTCTGGCGAAAATGACACTTTACCAATGCTGGTGTGAATGGCTCCCTGCTTATCAACTTTAAAGTCAATTTTACCGGCCTTCACCTCGCGAACAGCTTTGCCGACGTCAGGAGTTACCGTACCCGATTTGGGGTTTGGCATCAGCCCGCGTGGTCCCAGAACTTTACCCAGACGACCAACCTTGGCCATGACGCTCGGCATCGTGATAATCACGTCGATGTCTGTCCAGCCTTGTTCTATCTTCTGAATGTATTCGTCCAGGCCTACGAAATCGGCACCAGCTTCTTTCGCTTCGTTCTCCTTGTCCGGGGTGCAAAGCACCAGAACGCGAACCGTCTTGCCCGTACCATGCGGCAACGTAGCTACGCCACGTACCATCTGGTCGGCTTTGCGCGGATCGACGCCTAACCGAACGTCAATGTCCACGGAAGCATCGAATTTGGTGTGCGAGACTTCCTTCAGAATCTCGACCGCTTTCTGGATTGAGTATTCCTGGGTAGCGTCGTACTTCGACTGGGCTTCCTTTTGTTTTTTTGTTAACTTAGCCATTTCTTTAGTTGCCTCGGCAAGTCGTTTAATGCTTAAAACGGCGCGGTACCCGTCACCGTGATTCCCATACTGCGTGCCGTTCCGGCCACCTGCCGCATGGCGGCTTCGACCGTAAAGGCGTTCAGATCAGGCATCTTGGTTTCTGCGATGGTGCGAACCTGATCCCAGCTTACCGAGCCGACTTTATTACGGTTTGGTTGGGCTGAGCCACCTTTCAGTTTGGCCGCTTCCATGAGCAGAATCGGTGCCGGTGGGGTTTTGATGACGAAATCAAAGGACTTATCCTTATAATACGTAATCAGAACCGGCAGTACCGTACCCATTTTATCTTGCGTACGGCCGTTAAACTGTTTGCAGAATTCCATGATATTCAAACCCTTGGAACCCAGAGCCGGACCGATTGGCGGTGAGGGGTTAGCCTGCCCGCCTTTGACCTGCAGCTTTACGTAGCCACCTACTTCTTTTGCCATTGTTGAAAATTGATTTTAAGAGACCTGAATCATACCTTGTGGGTAGGCAGTCACATGCTTTGCACCGTTTGGAATCATTCACGCTCTGCTATTTTTTGGCAGGACGTTCATTAAAAAGAAGCACTGATTGTCCTGCCGGGACGAAGAACCAAGTGGAAGCTTAGTTCTCCTTTTCTACCTGTGCGTAACTGAGTTCTACCGGAGTATTCCGGCCAAATATTTTTACGACGACGTTCAGCTTCTTCCGGTCATCAAAAACTTCTTCAACTGTGCCAACAAAGCCGCCAAACGGCCCATCGACTACTTTCACGCTTTCGCCCTGAATAAAAGCTACTGTGGAAACGGCAACTTCGGCTGTTTCTTCTTCCTGCCTACCCAGAATACGATTCACTTCAGACTCGCGGAGTGGAACGGGTACTTTGCTGGTACTGCCAACTTGTGAGTTGCCAAGGAAACCAAGCACGCCTGGCATGTTCAGAATCAAATCGAGTACCCGGTTATTACTCAGATCAGCCGAAATCAGAATATATCCCGGAAAAAATGACTTCTCCCGAATGCGCTTCTTGCCGTTGCGCATCTCATATATCTTTTCCGTCGGAATCAAAATCTGGGGAATGGATTCATCCAGCTTTTGCCGAACTATCTCATTCTCAAGGTAGGATTTCACTTTCTTCTCCTGCCCCGAAACCGCCCGAATGACGTACCATTGTATGCCGCTCATTTCTTTGTCATTGATAGAGTTATTTTGTTGTTATTACTGTCATTCGCTGCCGCAGAACTACCCGCTATAAATGACAATGAATGAGTTTCAACGACAACTAAATGACTAAAGTTAAAAGGACTGATAAAAGGCGTTGAGTGCATTCTCAAACACCAGATCAATCAGCCCGACCATCAGCGCGAAAATCAGTGAAGCTACCAGCACCAGCGTTGAGCTTGCCTGTAAATCACTGAATTTAGGCCAGGTCACATTGTGCTGAATCTCTTCCCATGAAGCTTTCAGAAACGCAGTGAATTTGTCCATTTTGTGTAAAGGATTGGCACGGGTGGAGAGATTCGAACTCCCATCAACGGTTTTGGAGACCGCTATTCTACCCTTGAACTACACCCGTAAGTTGTTATTAATACTCTTTTCTCTGAAACGGACTGCAAAGGTAAGAAAAAGACATAAAAAACAAGTGCATTCCCGCGAGGAAATGCACTTGTCTGTCAATTACGTACTTAGTCAAGAATCTCCGTTACCTGACCGGCACCTACAGTGCGGCCACCTTCGCGGATAGCGAAGCGAAGACCTTTCTCCATGGCAATCTTGTTGATCAGCGTAACATCAATCGTGATGTTATCGCCAGGCATTACCATTTCTACGTTTTCGGGAAGCATGATTTCTCCCGTAACATCGGTGGTGCGGAAGTAAAACTGCGGGCGGTACTTGTTGAAAAATGGCGTGTGACGGCCACCTTCCTCTTTCGAGAGTACGTACACCTCAGCCTTAAACCGTGCATGTGGTTTAACCGAACCTGGCTTGCAGATTACCATGCCGCGACGGATGGCTTCTTTTTCAATACCACGGAGCAGCAAACCTACGTTGTCACCGGCTTCACCACGGTCCAGAATTTTCCGGAACATTTCAACACCTGTCACAACCGACTTCAGGTTTTCGGCACCCATACCAAGGATTTCAACCGCTTCACCGGAGTTGATAATACCCCGCTCAATACGACCCGTAGCTACCGTACCACGACCCGTGATCGAGAACACATCCTCTACCGGCATCAGGAACGGAAGATCCGTTTGACGGGGAGGCAGGGGAATAAAGCTGTCAACGCTATCCATCAACTCTTCAATGGTCTTTACCCACTTCTCATCGCCGTTCAGACCACCGAGGGCTGAACCTTGAATAACAGGGATATTATCACCATCGAACTGATAGAAGCTAAGGAGTTCGCGGATTTCCATTTCGACCAGTTCGAGCAATTCAGGATCGTCGACCATATCTACTTTGTTCATGAATACCACTAGCTCAGGAACACCTACCTGACGGGCAAGCAGGATGTGCTCACGAGTCTGAGGCATTGGTCCGTCGGTTGCAGCAACTACTAAAATAGAAGCATCCATCTGAGCAGCACCTGTAATCATGTTTTTGACATAGTCGGCGTGACCTGGACAGTCAACGTGAGCGTAGTGACGATTAACCG
>JBBRUB010000217.1:0-6286 GCA_038248175.1 Cytophagales bacterium
ATGCTCGCCGACAGCCGGGGCTACATCTGGGTAGGCACCAAAAATGGCCTTGCTAAGTTCGACGGCGAACAGTTTGAAACATACTCCCCCCGCGATTATGGTCTGAAAGGAGTAGGCATCTGGAGCTTAGCCGAAGACAGTAAGCATACGCTCTGGTTCAAAACTGCCTTTGGCATAGCCAGTTTTGACGGGGCTACGTTCCGCTCGTTTCCACACCCGACAGACTTGCCTCCAAATGGTGATCCCATCCATATCGACAGTCAGGATCGTCTCTGGTTTAAACGCTATTCAGGCCTGGACAAACCGAACCAGTTATACTGCTTCGACAAAGGTCGCTACCGAACGGTTAATCAGGTTGTATCTGGTAGTGACAGTCTGCTGGTGCATAGCGTAGTGACCGACCGGCAGCAAAAGAAAGTCTGGATACTGGCCGCTACCAAACGGCAGCCTTCTGTTGACCGGATGTACGTCCTGACCAATAACCGCTGGCAGGTTATACCCGGCTACAGCCAGCCCGTTGATGGTTTTCCTATCAATTTTATCCCGACCGAACAGGCTCTGCTGATCCAGAAACGGGACAGTCGGGGGCGCGTTATCATCCTGCGGGTGCAGGACGAAGCCACTATTGTGCCGTTTCTGGAAATAAACGGCCCCCGCATTACGGTACTGCAGCACGCGCCGTTTAGCACGTGTCTGATGCCTATTAATCCTGGCCTGCCCAGTGAATTGTACCGGTACACGCCGGGTAGCAATCGCGTAGAAAGCATGCTGTCTTTGACCGGCAATTTTGCCACTACGTCCACGATCCGGCTCAGTAATCGGCTGTATATCGGTACCGAAAAAGGGCTGCTGGAAGTGTATGATAACGGGCTGCGCTATTTTACGGAAGAGCAGGCCCCCTACGCCTGGAGCGTGACTGAGTCGCCCAAAGGCGAAATGTGGTGGCTCAACTACGGGGGCAGTCCACCCCGCCGGTTCAGCAACGGCACTGTTCAGCCGCTCAACGAACCTGGCTTGCAGCAACTGATGCGCCAGCCGGCAGAGCGACCTATTGGCAATGATTATTACTACCATCCCACCACCGACCGGCAGGGCAAACTGTACCTGCCCAACGCCAACGCGTTGATCCAGTACGATGGCCAAAACTGGAAACGACTGACGAAACAGATTGCTTTTTATGCCTATGCCGATGACCGTACCGACCGCGTTTTTGTGGGTACAGAAGGAGGGTTCTTGCTGCTTGAGCGGGGTAAACTGATTCGGAAAATTGACAAAGCAAGCGGGTTGTTCGATTGTGCAGTTGGTATGTGTGCCGTTTCCGATGCCGAGCCGGACGTATACTGGCTGGGCGGAATGGGACTGGCCCGCTACAATGCCAAAACAGGGGAAATTATCAATTTCACCAAAGATGCCGGAACGCTGCCCACCGCTGGCCTGAGTGACCTGTGCCGGGACAAATGGAACAGTATATGGCTGGCTGGAAGCGGGGGGCTGTTTCGGTATGACCCCGGCGCAAAAACCTTCACCGCAGTGGCCCCGGAGCAGGTCAAACAAATGACCAGCTTTGTGGGGTTGCTTACCGACAGTACGCTGGCTATCGGCGATACATACGGCGTGTATCTGCTCGATCTGGCCCAGTATTATCGCACCGGCAAGGTGATTATGCAGTTACTCAATCACCGAACAGGCTACATGGGCATTGAGCCGGGGCAGGCAGGGTTCTACAAAGACAAGCAGGGCCGCGCCTGGATCACCTCCAGCACGGTATTGAGTTATATCGACACCAAAACGTTTGTGCATCAGCCCCAGCCTTTGCGGCCCCTGATTCGTAAACTGAACGGGCAGCGGCTGCCGTTTTCCTTCGCCGGTTCGGTCTTTGCCGTGCCGGGTCAGCCCCAGACCATCCGGCTTGATTTTGAAGTGCTGGGCAGCAACCGCCCCTTCACCACCCAGTACGCCTGGCAACATAACGACGGCCCCTGGTCTGACTGGCAAACCGAACCCTACGCAACATTGCGTGACTACAACGGTGGCCAGCACACGTTCCGGCTCAAAGCCCGCAGTGGTGGCCTGAATGAAGTACACGACGAAATTACGACGCTGCACTTTGGGTGTTCTGTTCCCTTTTTCACCTCGCCCCGCTTCCGGCAAAGCATGCCCTACGGCATTGGCGTGTTGTTGCTGGGGGGTATTTTTCTGCTGTTTACGCTATATCGCAGTCGCCGGGATGCCGAACAGGCCCGGCAGGAACTGGCTCAGCGTGAACGCGAAGCCCTGTATCTAAACGTGCAGACCATTCAGTCGCAGCTCAACACGCACTTTATGTTTAACGCACTGGGGCCGCTGCAAAACCAGATTCAGAAAAACGAACCCAAAGCGGCCAACGCCATGCTGGTCGAGTTCTCGGCCTTAGTGCGGGGTATGCTCGAAACAGCCTCTGCTGGCAATGCCGCACCCGGCACCCTGAGCCTGCGGGACCAGCAAATTACCCTGGCCGAAGAAATTGCCCTGTTGAAACGGTACGTGAACTTTGAACACCGGCTTTATCAGGATAAAATAACGGTGCATTTCGATGAGAACAGTATCGACGGCAAACTTGACCCCGACAGCGTTAAACTGCCCCCCATGCTCATCCAGCCGTTTGTAGAAAATGCCATCAAGCACGGGCTGGTGCATAAAGAAGGCCCCGGCAACCTCTGGATTCGGTTCACGGGTCTTGACGAAACACTCATCTGTACCGTAGAAGACGACGGTATTGGCCGCGAGGGTATGCGCGAGCTTACCGCGCATTCGCCCCGGATGTACCGTTCGCTGGGGTCGAAGCTGGTGCTGCAACGGGCCGACGTACTCAATAAGCTTGGCTACACCATTACGATCCAGACCGACGACCGCACCGGGGGCGGCACCGTCGTAACCATCACCATTACCCAACCAGACTGATTCATGAAAACCATCGCCCTTATTGAAGATGTAAATGACCATCGGGAGATTATCTGTCGCTATTTAGCCGATAACTATCCCGATTTGCCCATCGTGGGCGAAGCCCGCACGGTTCCTGAATCCTACGATATGCTAAATCGGCTACAGCCCGACATTCTGATTTCTGATATTCAACTGATGCGCGGTACGTCGTTCGACGCGCTGGCCCGGCTGGATGCCGAGAAAAAGCCGATGCCCTTTGCCATCTTCGTGACTGGACACGGCACCCCCGAAAACATTACCCGCGCCATGCGGTTCATGGCCATCGACTTCATAGAAAAGCCCGTTGGCGAAGACCTGTTCTGCGCTGCGGTCAATGAGGCCATCCGGCGTATTGATGCGCACGATTCGATGGTTGAGGAACTGCGCACCATGCTCATGCCCGAACTGACTCAGTCGCGCACGCCGTACCTCATTGACCCCCACGAGCGGATTGTGATCAAACTCCTCAACGGCATTCGGCGGCAGGTGTCCATCTGCGAAATCCTCTACTTCCGCGCCGACCGCGACATGACCACCGTTCACCTCACTACCGGCGAAGTGTTGAGAGCAGTGGTAATTCTGGGCCATTTCAAAAAACTCCTGCGGGGGCATCACGATTTTTTGCTGGCCCAGCATGGTTGCCTGGTCAATGCCTACTGGATCAGGCTGTTTAATCTCGGCGATAATGAGGTGATCCTGAACACGCCCACTCGCGAGCGGATTGCCCTCTCCAGACCCGGCACCAATGTAATGCGCGACTACCTCAGGCGCAAAGAAGAGGGTGCACCGGCAGAGCAGGAAAGCCACTCGCTGCTGAAACACCTCACCCGGCTGGTACGCGGCAAGCGGTAGGGGAGAATATGGTACATCAGGGCTTTTTATAAAACCCAGGTGGTTCTTACGAATCCTGGCGACCCGGTCCTGCGGAGAGCTGAGATTTTATAAGAAAGTCCTGTCAGCAAAGGTCCCTTCACCGTTGCAGATAGTTTTCGTTTTGGTTAGTTTTACGTTAAAAATGACCTGTATGGCTACGATAACGTTAGAAATAGACGACGAGAAACTCAGCTTCTTCAACGACCTGATTGAGAATTTTGCGTTTGTAAAGATTCAGGAAACGGGGCCGGATGAAGACAACGACGAGCAGGTGAAGGAAAACCTTCGTCAGGGCATTAGAGACATGCGGCTTGTTGAGCAGGGAAAGTTAAGAAGCCGCCCTGCCCGCGAGTTCCTGGCTGAACTGTGAGTTACCAGGTCAAAACCGTCGATAACTTCGAGCGGGAAGCAAAGCGGCTTAAAAAGAAGTTTCGCTCTTTAAAAGATGAACTCAGCCAGTTGATTGATGCGCTGGAGATAAATCCTTTTCTTGGTACGCCCATGCGGGATGGTTTCTATAAAATCAGGTTAGGAATCAAATCAAAGGGAAAAGGAAAACGGGGCGGAGCCAGAGTTGTTACCTGCGTTAAAGTCGTTGCCGAAACAGTTTACCTCGTCTCAATTTACGACAAGTCTGACCAGTCAGACATCTCAGACAGCGAGCTGGACACCCTCCTGAATGAGTTGCCCGAGGAGTAGAGCGGATTGCCCTCTCCAAACCCGGCACCAATGTAATGCGCGACTACCTTAGGCGCAAAGAAGAGCACCTGCCTGCCGAGCAGGAAAGCCACTCGCTGCTGAAACACCTCACCCGGCTGGTACGCAGCAAGCGGTAGCGATGGAGAACGCAGATTTACATAGCCTTGAGAATCGCCTATTTTAGCCTAAGTCTATATTTTTTATATATTAGTATATTCGTTGGAATTATCGGTATTATTGTATGAAAAATAGGGTGGGTTGTTGGTTTTCGTAGCTGATTGGCAGGCAAGTTCGGTACTTTCAGAGCATGTTAATTCGCTGGATCTAATTGGAGGCCATGTCAACAGCATAACTACGTCTATTCGACAGTTTGACCGAACAAAAATCTTACCCAGAAACCATGCTTAAATGAGAAAGTTTCTTTACTACCTGTTCATCTTTCTGATAATTGCAAATACTACTTGGGGTCAGCGGGTAACAGTAATTACACATGGATTTACAGCAGGTGGTAATAGTGATAAAAAAATTCTCAGAAACAAAGTTGGTGGAATTGATAGTTGGAAGGAGTTTGCTCTGACAATGAGGAAGAAAACATTGGGTACCGTATATACTAATAATATTGGTACAGGCGAATGGCAACGTTTAGAAGGACTACCGGGATTACCTAATGGAGACGGTAAGCAAGCCAATGAACACAAGATTTTTTTATACAACTGGTCTATTCAGTCAAATGACTTAGGGGATGGAAATTTAGAGTCGGCCGCAGATAACCTATTTGCCTCTCTAACTAATATTCCTGTTTCTATTAATCAAAGTAGTCAACAAGTAATCTACTCAAATATTTTTGAATATAATTGGCATACTCACTTTATTGGTCACAGTAGAGGTGCAGTTTTATTATTACAAACAGCATATAGATCTTTAAAATATTTTCCCAATAAAGTTATTAATCAATTTACTTTACTAGATCCACATCCAGCTATTCTGATGAATGATATAAATACGACAAATGAGAACTTCTCACTCCCTGGCATGTACGGAATGCCGAGCGATTGTGATGCTAGTAATGCAAGGATAAAACTACCATCAAATGTTTTAAAAGCTGATGAATATTTTAGACAAGACGGTTTTTATGAAACGTGCTCTTTTGATTTTGACTTTGACGGCCTTCCTGTTGAAGGGTTGGGAGAGGAAGCATTCGTTTATCCTTTGGGTAAATTCAGGAGAAAATTAAAAAATAACATTCTAAAGGAGGACATTTTAGATCTTGCGCATTCTTCTGTTTGGGAATGGTATGTGCGCACTATTGATATCAATTTACCATCTCCACAAAGTTGGTTCTCAATCACAGATCCCACTCCCCCCCCAGCATTTCCAAACTCATTAGACGATTATTTGACAGTATCAGAAGAACCATTGATTAAATTTGAGAATCGTTCGAATACTGGTTACTATTACTCGAACGAGGGTGGGGGTTATAATTCTTTGTCAAGTGTAAATGTTGACAAAAAAATTAATTTGACTCACATGAGTCAACGAACAATAAATAGAACTGGAGAGAGTTTAAATCCTATATTCAATCGAAGATTTCAATATGGTAAATCGGGCTGGAATTTGAATGGCGCCAATTCGACTGTTGCAGTAGTTAATAATAATAAAGCTTCGATTAGTTCAGATTTAAAATTAGATTTTAGGCATTCGCTACTATATTTCCCGAGTGATGTTGCAGTATTGAGGGTAAGTGCTAAATATG
>JBBRUB010000218.1:0-6285 GCA_038248175.1 Cytophagales bacterium
AGTACGCTGACGCAGCAAACGGCCAAAAACCTGTTCGATACCCGGCGCGAAGAACTGCGCGGACCGCTGGGCAGTATTCCCGTTATTGGGCTGGTCATCGCCAAAACCAAAGAGTGGATTCTGGCCGTTCGGCTGGAGCGTAACTACACCAAGCAGGAGGTCATGATGATGTACCTCAACACGGTATCGTTCGGTAATAACACCTATGGCATCAAAACGGCAGCAAAGACGTATTTCGGCAAAGAACCCTGGCAACTGAACGTAGAGGAAGCGGCTCTGCTGGTCGGGATGCTCAAAAACCCGACGCTGTACAATCCCCGCCTGTACGAAGACCGCACCCGCAACCGCCGAAACGTGGTACTGGCGCAGATGAGAAAATACGGTTTCCTGACACCGGAACAGTACGTCACGTACAAAGACAAGCCTCTCAAACTCGATTTCAGCGTCGAGAATCAAAATACGGGCATGGCCGCTTACTTCCGGTCAGTCATTAAAGACGACCTGAAACGGTGGATTCGGGAGTATAACAAAGAGAATCCGGATGCCGAACTCGACCTGTATAGCAGTGGTCTGAAAATTTATACCAGCATCGACTCCCGGATGCAGACCTACGCCGAAGAAGCCGTAATGGCCAACATGCGCGATCAGCAAAAGAAATTCTACGAACACTGGCGTGGTAGAAACCCGTGGGTAGAGAAAGATGATCGTACCAAAAAATACGTTGAAACGAAGGGCTTCATCGAACGGGTAGCCCGCCGAACGGGGCGGTACAAAGCCCTGAAAGCCGAGTATGGCAATGATGAAAAGGCGATCTGGCGCGAGATGAATGTTCCGCACAAGATGAAGGTATTTGTCTATGGTGGCCTGACTGGAGGGTCCAGGCGAAACGAGAAAGACACAACGATGAGTTCATTGGACTCGATTCGATATTACAAACGAATCCTCAATACGGGTTTTATGTCTATGGACCCCCGTACAGGTCACGTGAAAGCCTGGGTGGGTGGCATCGATTTCCGGCACATGAAGTTCGACCACGTGCGTCAGGCCCGTCGGCAACCGGGTTCAACGTTCAAGCCATTTATTTACCTGACGGCTCTGGATCAGGGATTTGTAACGCCGTGCAGCCACATCACCGACCAGCCCACGACCTTTGCACGCGGTGAAGACAACAACAACGGCCCGGCCTGGACACCCAAAAACTCGAATGGAAAGTACAGCTACCAGAGCCTGTCGCTGCGCGAAGCCCTGGGGCGGTCCATCAATACCGTTAGTGCGCAGTTGATTAAGAAAACCCGCGCGTCGGAAGTCATCAAATACGCCCACGAGATGGGTATCGAGAGCAAAGACCTGCCCAATAACCCAACGCTTAGCCTCGGTACGGGCGACGTATCGGTCATGGAAATGGTATCAGCTTACTGCGCGTTTGCCAACGGTGGGCAACGGGTGCGCCCCATGATTATTACGCGCATTCTCGACAAAAACGGCAACGAACTGAAACGCTTTACGGTCGATGCCAAACAGGTTATCAGTGCCAACCGGGCCTACGAGATGCTGCACCTCATGCGTGGGGCCGTCGAGGAACCCGGCGGTACGGCGGCACGGCTCAAAACGCAGTACAAATTGCTGGAAGGAGGCAACGAGATTGCGGCCAAAACCGGTACCACCTCCAACTATTCAGATGCCTGGTTTATGGGCATGACGCAGCATTTAGTATCGGGCTTGTGGGTCGGTGGCGACGACCGGGCTATTCACTTCCGCACCATCGAACTCGGTCAGGGCGGGCGCATGGCCATGCCCGCCTGGGGTGCGTACATGCAGAAAGTCTATGCCGACCCTACCCTGACGCAGTACCGTCCCGAACCGTTTCGCAAGCCCAACAACTTCAAGATCGACTGTGGCGGCTATCATATCGACTCCTCGCAACGGTACATTCCGCCAACAGTCGTTTCGGATGGAGAAGAAGATATTTTGCAGTAAATCACCCCACCCCCGGCCCCGGCCCCGTAGGGAGGGGTGTGCTGACGCATTCAGTTATTGACACCGGATGGTTTGCACCCCTCCCTACGGGGGAGGGGCTGGGGGGTGGGGTCTCACACCATGCGTATTCTGCTTGCTCCTGACAAATTTCGCGGGTCACTTACGGCCCGGCAGGTAGCCAACGCCATGGCCGAGGGGGTGCGGCTGGCCCTGCCCGATACCGACGTTGCGACACTACCGCTGGCCGACGGGGGCGAAGGCACAGCCGCCGTGCTGACCGAAGCCACCAACGGTACGTGGCATTCCGTCATCGTCAGCGATCCGCTGGGTCGCCCCGTCGAAGCGGGGTTTGGCGTGTCGGGCAATGGGCAGACGGCCTTTGTTGAGATGGCACAGGCGTCGGGTTTGGCGTTGCTGACGGTTGATACCCAGGATCCAGGTCAGACCAATACGTTCGGTACGGGCGAGTTACTGCTGCGGGCCGTTGCTACCGGAGTCACGTCGGTTGTGCTGGGCATTGGCGGCAGTGCCACCAACGACGGCGGTATTGGCATGGCGGCTGCGCTGGGCTGGCAATTTCTGGACGCGTTGGGTGCCACACTGGAACCCATCGGCAACAATCTGGCTCACATCCGACAGTTGGTACCGCCCCCGCTCCCACCCTTCCCTGGTGTTCAGTTTTGGGTTGCCTGCGACGTAACCAATTCGCTTTGTGGGCCGTCCGGTGCTACGTTCGTTTATGGTCCGCAAAAAGGAGCATCGCCAGAGCAGTTGGTTTTACTAGATGATGGGCTACGAAATCTTGCCCGGTGTATTCAAGAACAGTTCGGTATCGACGTGGCCGACGTGCCGGGTGCAGGGGCTGCGGGTGGGCTGGGTGCGGGGGCCTTGTTTTTCCTGAAGGCCACCCTGCAATCCGGCGTTAGTCTTGTTCTTGACGCTGTCGGATTTGACGAACACCTCGCCGGTACTGATCTGGCGATAACGGGAGAAGGCAAGCTGGACCGGCAAACGCTCGATGGCAAACTCCTCAAAGGCGTAACTGACCGCGCCAATCGGGCAAGTGTTCCGGTTGTTGCCCTCTGCGGCACACTAGACCTGACCCCTGCCCAAATTGACGCGCTCGGTATGCGGGCTGCGTTCTCGGTCCTGACCAAACCGCAACGTCTCGACGAAGCCGTTCTAACTGCCCATGATGACGTAGTTCGGGCAACCTTTGCCGTGTGTCGGTTGTTCTTTAGAAGCCCCTAACTCATCATGCAGGGCAGTAATCAGACTGTTGGCTATGCCCGAATTCAATTACAAAGAAGAACTGACCAGGGTACCGCACGAACCGGGCGTGTACCGGTATTTTGACGCATCGGGCGAGGTTATTTACGTGGGTAAGGCCAAAGACCTGCGTAACCGGGTTGGCAGCTATTTTACCAACTCCAAAGGTCACGACCGCAAAACACTGCGGCTAGTGAGTCAGATCCGAAAGATCGAATTCACCATTGTGCATACTGAGTTCGACGCGCTCCTGCTCGAAAATCAGCTCATTAAGCGATACCTGCCCAAGTTCAATATCCTGTTGCGCGACGACAAAACGTACCCGTTCGTCTGCGTCACCAACGAACACTTCCCGCGCGTCATCACTACCCGGCGCATTGACCGCAAGCAGGGTACATTTTACGGGCCGTTTGCCAATCTGAAGCCGATGTACACCGTGCTGGAGATGTTCAGCCAACTGTTTACGCTCCGAACCTGTACGTATAATCTTGCGCCCGAAAACATTGAAGCGGGCAAATATAAAGTCTGTCTGGAGTATCACATCGGTAATTGTAAAGGCCCATGCGAAGGCAAACAGGCTGAAGCCGATTACACTAACGAGATCGATCAGGTACACCAGATTTTGAAGGGCAACCTGAAACCGGCACAGGAATTTTTTAAAGAGCAAATGGTCGGGGCAGCCAACAATCTGGCATTTGAGCAGGCTCAACAGTACAAAGACCGGCTGGAGGTGCTGCAACGGTTCCAGAGTAAATCGACGGTCGTGAACCCAAAAATTGCCGACGCCGATGTGTTCTCGATTGCCTCCGACGAAGTGGCTGCCTACATCAACTTTATGAAGGTGATAAACGGCACCATTGTACAGGCACACACGGTAGAGATAAAGAAGAAACTGGACGAACCTGATACCGATCTGCTGGCCATGCTGATTGTTGAATTCCGGGAGCAGTACGGTAGTCAGGCGAAGGAGATTATCACCAACATTCCGCTCGATGTGGATCTGAAGGCCGAGATAACCGTACCGCAGATTGGCGACAAGAGGAAACTGCTCGATATGTCGCTGAAGAACGTGCTGTACTTCCGGCGCGAACGGCAGGACCGCGCCATTGCTGAAGCCACCGCCAATGCCAGCAAAAAAGACCGGGTGCTGCTGACGCTCAAAAAAGATTTGCAGCTCAAAGCCATTCCAAACCGCATCGAGTGTTTCGACAACTCCAACATTCAGGGTACCAACCCGGTAGCGGCAATGGTCTGTTTCCTCGGTGGTAAACCAGCCAACAAAGAGTACCGGCATTTTTCCATCAAGACCGTTATCGGCGCGAACGACTTTGCCAGTATGTATGAGGTAGTAACGCGTCGGTACACGCGGGTATTGGAAGAAGGTACCGACCTGCCCGACCTCATCGTCATTGACGGTGGTAAAGGTCAGCTCAGTGCTTCCTGCGACGCGCTCAAAGCCGTTGGCCTGTACGGTAAAATTCCGATCATTGGCATCGCCAAGCGGCTTGAAGAGATTTACTTCCCCGAAGACAACCTACCACTGTACATTGACAAAAAATCGGAGTCGCTCAAGCTCATCCAGCGCATCCGCGACGAAGCCCACCGCTTTGCCATTACGTACCACCGCGACAAACGCAGCCGCAACAGCCTCATCAGCGAACTCGAAAACGTAGATGGCATCGGCAAGAAGATGGCGGCCAAGCTACTCAAACACTTCAAAGGCGTTAAAAACATCCGCGAGGCCAACATCGCCGAAGTAGCCGAAGTGGTAGGTCAGGACCGGGCCGAAAAGCTGAAACAGTATTTCGAGTTGCTGTGAGTTAGATAGGCTGTATCAGCCCACTGCTTTATCTGTGGGTTCAATAAATTGAAAATATTCCATAGAACCGTTTCAACGGTTTAGAACGCGAGGTAAGAAACCGTTAAAACGGTTAAAAATGAATCCAAAATGATCTTTACTAACCCACAGCTAAAGCAGTAGGCTAACAAAAACGCCCGTCTGAATTAACAGGCGGGCGTTTTAATGCAAAATGGAAGAGATTAATACTCCCACAAACCGTGTTCTTTTTCCATCAATTCATATTCGGCCTGATACGATTTGATTAGACCTTCTTTGTCGCCGTAGAGGTCCACGAACGACTTATCGCCGGGGTTCGACTCTTTCCAGATGCGACCGTAGAACAGGCGCAGGTCAAAAGCATCGGCGAGGTTTTTGTGCTGAGCCTGATTCTGAGGGTTGTACCAGATAAACTTCTTCGGGTCACTGCGGAAGAGTTTATCCAAATCTTTCCACTTGAAATAGGCCACTGGAATTTCGAAACCAGCCGGATTTTTATCAGCGGGCAGCACGATACCAACCGACTGAATATCGTAGTACAACCGCGACCGTTTCCGATCAAAAATCCAGTCTTCCTTGATCTCGATCAGGTTTAGTTCTTTGGCGAAGAACTCATCGCCCGAGAACGTTGGCCCCGCTGCCACCGAATCTTTTGCCGGAGCGGGTTCTTCGATAACCGGTGCAACAGCTTTCTTACCTTTTTTACCTTTGGTATTTTTGGCCGTCTTCTTTACCGGCGCGCCCCAGCCATCGTCGGCAGGAGCAGCAGCAACCGCTTTCTTGGGTGCGCCCCAACCGTCGTCGGCAGGCTTTGCTTTCGCATCCGGCTTTTTGGGTTTGCCCCAGCCGTCATCGGCAGCGGCACCATCCTTGCCAGGTTCCTTGAAACCAGCCGCAATCTCTTCCTGCGACAAACCACCCGCCGTATTGGGCACGAGTAGCTTCTCGTGCATCTTCTCAACGGTGATCCTGGTGGTCAGCGAGTCACTGGAATAAGCATCCAGCAAACCGGCTTTTACGGCTTCGATCAGATACTTTGGAAGTTCATTGTTCTTCGAGAACATCGACTGATTCTGCTTCTCCTTCAGGTCGATACGACGCCAAAGGGTCTTCTTCATCATAATGTCATTTTCGTTGATACCACGTACTGAGTTCGGGTTCACACCCGTACCGGCTTTCTCCTGCGCCAGCGCGTTACCCCC
>JBBRUB010000219.1:0-6259 GCA_038248175.1 Cytophagales bacterium
CATCGTTGCCGCGTGAATCAGGGCCGACACGGGCGTTGGTCCGGCCATTGCATCGGGCAGCCACGTAAACAGCGGAATCTGCGCCGATTTGCCCATCGCACCCACAAATAGCAGCAACGTGATAAGCAGAATCATGCTGTCGCCAACGGGCAGACTCGCGGCCTGTTTGAACACATCGACGTACTCGACCGTACCAAACGTGTTGATAATAGTGAAAATGCCGAGCAGAAAGCCGAGGTCGCCAATGCGGTTCATCACAAAAGCTTTGCGGGCGGCATTATTGTAGTTGATATTCGTATTCCAGAAGCCGATGAGCAGGTACGAACACAACCCGACGCCCTCCCAGCCAATAAACATAATGACGAAGTTAGACCCCATCACCAGCAGCAACATAAAGAAAATGAACAGGTTCAGGAAAGCCATGAACTTGCCAAAACTCTCGTCGTGCTTCATGTACCCAATGCTGTACAGGTGAATCAGCGAGCCAACGCCCGTCACAATCAGCAGCATGAGCAAACTCAACTGATCGATCTGGAACGAGAAGTTAATTTGCAAATCGCCGACGCTAATCCAGTTGAAGAGCGTAGCAATCAGCGGTCCGGTATCGTTAAGCCGTTTGGCCTGACCGATAAACGCGCCAAATAGGTATGCCGACGTGAGAAGCGACGCAAAAACAGAAATGAGCGCAATGGCTCCGGCAGCCCCTTTCGGAATGCGTCGAAACCCAATGCCATTGATGATGAAGCCAATCAGCGGAAACAGCGGAATTAATGCGCAGAGTAGTTCGGGTTTCATTCTTTTTGTTCGATGTTCAATCCTTTTCGTTGAAAGTTTAAAGTTCGACATTCAACATTTCGTATCGGGATACACTATACGTTGAACAGCGCATTTTAAACGTTACACAGAATAAAGATTACCATTTCAATTTATTGAGCAGACCCACATCAATAGAGCGGGTATTCCGGTAAATCATTACAATAATGGCCAGACCAACCGAGACTTCGGCGGCAGCAACGGCCATGATAAAAAAGACGAATACCTGACCGGCAGGGTCAGAGCGGTACGACGAAAAAGCGATCAGGAGCAAATTAACGGCGTTGAGCATCAACTCGACCGACATGAAGATGATGATGGCGTTGCGCCGGGTCAGCACCCCAATGATGCCGATAACAAAGAGGGCCGTGCTGAGAATCAGGTAATACGTAAGCGGTATTTGCTGTATGACTTCCGGGATGATGACGTCCTGCGTGGGTTGCATGAAAAGACCGGTGGTTAAGAAAGTCCGCAAAGGTAAAAATTATTCAACATCATTTCCGACCGTTGGCAGTAGTGAGGGCGCGAAGCCGGATTTCGGTCAGGCGTCGTTTGGTATCAAGCGGAAAATCGCCTTTCTGCATCCAGTCATAAAAAGCGGGTTCCTTTTCCAGCACCTCCAGCACGGGCCGGTCTTTGTGTTTGCCGAAGTTGAAGACCTCTACGCCTTCGCTGTTGACAATCATCCGGCCCGCCAGGTCAATATTGCGGTTGGCGGTCAGGCTGTGCAGGACGTCCATATCGTTGTCAATAATAATTTCCTGCCCGCTGTCGGCCTTGGTGGTTCGGCCCGCATACCGCTGCACCTGCGCATTCAGCACCTCCAGCGTAGCCAGCGTATCGGCCTCGGCGCCGTGGGCACCCACAAGGTCTTTATCACAGTAATATTTATAGGCCGCCGTAAGGTTACGTGGCTCCATGAGGTGAAAAATCCGCTGGGCATCGAGCAGCCGCCGGTTTTTCACGTCGAAGTCAACATTGGCGCGGAGAAATTCTTCCACCAGCAGCGGTACGTCGAAGCGGTTGCTGTTGAAACCGGCCAGATCGCAGCCTTCCATGAACTGCACGAGGTTGCGGGCCACTGCTTTGAACGCGGGCGCGTCTTTTACATCGTCGTCATAAATGCCGTGAATCAGGCTGGTTTCGAGCGGAATCGGTACGCCCGGATTGACCCGCTGACTTTTGGTAATGACCTCACCGCCCGGCATGGCTTTCGCGATGCAGATGTCGATAATGCGGTCTTTAGCGGTGTTGATGCCGGTGGTTTCGAGGTCGAAAAAAGCCAGCGGTTTACGAAGTACAAGTTGATGCGTCATAGCCTAACCCGATAAACGGATGGCGGCAAAGGTAAGTTGATTATGCCTTTTTCAACTCATCAACTCACTTCATCCTCGCCCGCGCTTTGGCTACGGATGGCGTTTTGCCCGACTGCATTAGTTCTCTCAACCTGGCGATAGGGCATCCACTCGTCGGGGGCTGGGGCAGGGTGTTTACTTCGACGTGGCCATCACCATCCTGATGTTCAGCTTCGCGCCGGTTTGCAGCACGTCCACCAGGTCCTGAACCGTCAGTGTTTTGTCAAAGCGTACCACCACGGTTGGTTCGTCGATACCGGCCATGACGGTCATCAGTTCACGCTCCAGATTGGCGGGATCGATGGGCCGTTTATCGATGAAATACTGCTTGTTGGCATCAACCGAGAGCGTGACCTGTTTCTTACTGAGCTGCTGCGACGAAGCCGCATTGGGCAACATCAGTTTAATCACGTTCGGGTTGGCTACCGTCGAGATAATGAGAAAGAACAACAACAGAAAAAACATGATGTCATTCAGCGATGATGTCGCTACCTCAGCCGCAAACTTGTTTTTCCGTCGGAGTTTCATTCAATGAGGGTCATTTGTCATCATTTGTGAAGTAAATGACAAAGAATTTACCGCATTCGGGCGGGTTCGGTGGTTGGTTTTTGCAGGACTTCGAGGAATTCGAAGGCATTCATTTCCAGCTTCAGCGTGAAGCGTTCGATCATCATGTTCAGCAGGTGATAAATGGTGTAGGCAATGATACCCACAATCAGACCCGCCCCCGACGTAATCATTTTCTCGTACAAACCTCCGGCAATGATACCGATACTGATATTGTCGGTCAGCGAGATATCGTAGAAGATGCGGATGATACCCGAAATGGTACCGATAAAGCCGAGCATGGGGGCAATACCGGCAATAATGCCCAGGTACCCCATGTTGCGCTCCAGTCGCGAGAGTTCAATCTGCCCGACGGTTTCAATGGTACTCTCGATGTCGCGAATCGGCGACCCGATGCGGCCGATGGCTTTCTCGAACACCCGTCCCATAGCGGTGCGCTGGTTTCGGGCGAAGGACTCGGCGGATTTGATGTTGCCCTGCGCCACCATGTCGCGGATATTGTCGATGAAGTTGGCTTCCGATTTGGTCTGCGCCCGGATGATAAACAGCCGCTCGAAGAGCAGGTAAATCGTGACGAAAAACAGAAACACGATGGGAATCATAACCCAGCCGCCTTTAGCGACCAGATCGAACAATTGCAGACTCTGTTGTTGGGAACCCGCGCTGGCGGAGAGTGACGCGGCTGTGGTATCGATAGCCGGAACCTGAAGCAGAAGCATACGGGCTTTGTAAAAATGGGTGAACGGAACTGACCAGCAACCGTTTCAGGAACAAACGTGCCGGTTTCGCCCGATATTGTTGCCAAAGATACGGAAGGCGGTTAAATGTGATTCAACCGAACTACGCGAATTGCTTTACAACGGCCTGAATCTCGCCTGTTTGGCAGGCGCGGGCTTTCCAGTGTTCGAGTCGGGGGTTCATCAGGGCAAACCACAGGGGCGGCACGTAACTAATCAGAATCATGGCCGAATACCCAAACGGCAACTGCGGAGCCTCGTCGAAATGCCGCAGCACCTGATACGGGCGTGATGCGTAAGCGTGATGGTCGGAGTGTCGCTGTAACTGAAACAGGACCAGATTGCTGACCAACTGACTGCCGTTCCAGGAATGCAGCGGGTTGACGCGCTCATACTTTCCCGGAGAAATTTCGCGCCGGACAATGCCATAATGTTCGATATAATTGACCGATTCGAGCAGCAGAATGGCAATCAGGCTTTGGACACAGAAAAACACCGGCACAATCCAGGTTACGTAACCCGCCCATATACTGAACCCCGCCGTGAGCAGCGTAACAAATACAACCGGCAGTAGCGCAAACCAAAGCATATCGTTATGGCGGCTCCAGACGGGCTGCCCGGCTTTTTCAAGCAGTCGCTTCTCGATACGCCACGCTGAGCGGTAACTGCCCACCAGTGTCTGCGCCCAAAAAGCGTACAGCGTCTGATTTTGTTTCGACGTAGCCGGGTCGGCGGGGGTGGCTACGTTGACGTGATGGCCCCGGTTGTGCTCAATGGTGAAGTGCATGTAACTCACCGATAGCAGGGCTGCTTTGCTATGAAACTGCGCCGTTTTGTTGCTCCGGTGGCCGAGTTCATGCGCTACGTTGATGATACTGCCACCTACAATGCCAATGCTGTACATCAGTCCCAATTGCTGCCAGACGGTCATCGGGTCGGTAAGCAGTACGTAACAACCCCAGCCAATAAGGGCGTAGTGCAGATACACGAACGAATACACCAGCGCGTCAAAGTAGCGGTTGCCGAGCGCGTCCTGATACGCGTCGAGACTTAGGTTGGCGTGGTCGTTCCCCGACAGCCTATCCAGCAGCGGAATGACCACGTAGGTATAGACGATACCGGCAAATGCCCAGGCCGGACCGAACAGGTAGTAGGTAGCCACGATAATGACTATCAGGCTGTACGACCACAAAAACGCAAGTTTCTTGAACGGGTTCATAGCTTTAAACAGGTTTAATCAGCACTTTACCCCAGCGTCCGGGGCGGTCGGCGTGGTCAACGGCTTCGGCGATTTGGTCGAGGGAGTACGTGGCTTCTACGGGTAGCTGGAATTTTCCGGAGGCCAGCAGACCAATTACGTTTTTGGCTACGTCCTGTCGCGTTTCGGCATCGGCCCGGCGCATCCAGTCGGTAAGCCAGAAACCTTTGACAGTCAGTTCCCGGAAAATCAGCAGACCGGCGTTGATTGCGGGGTCCTGCATACTCAGAAGTCCGAAAATCATCATCGTACCGCCTTTGGCTAAACAGGTAAGTGCCTGAGTGGCCGTATGTCCGCCTACTGCATCCAGTACGCAGGTTACACCGTTACCATCAGTAATCTGCTTCACACGGGCGGTCATGTTCTCGGTTTCGGTATTGATAACTTCGGTCAGGCCAAGTTCTTTCAGTTCGTCGTTGATATCATCGCGCCGGACGGTGCCGATGGTGTTGATACCGCGCATCTTACAAATCTGAATTACCATCTTGCCATATGCCGACCCTGCCGCCGTCAGCATCAGCCAGCCGCCTTCCGGCACGTTGGCTGCCTGCACCATAGCATAGGCCGTAAACGGATTGACGAACAGCTGCGCGGCCATCTCGTCGGGAATGGCGTCTGGTACCGGTATTACGCTGCGCTGACTGGCAATGGCATATTCTGACCACGCACCAACGCCCGTAAAGCTGACCCGCGTGCCAACGGCCATCTGAACGCCCTCGCCCACGGCCTCAATAACGCCCATCCCCTCAAACCCCGCCCCCGATGGCAACTTCGGGCGAATGCCGTACAGGTTCTGCACGAACATAATGTCCGACGGGTTGATGGGGGCGGCCCGGACTTTGATGCGTACTTCATTGGGCCCCGGTTCTGGCATAGCGACCTCGGTGGCTTTGAGAATGTCGGCGGGTTTGCCAGTCTTTTCAAAAATGATGCTTTTCATTGGAGCTGAGTTAGTGAGAGTTATTGCGCAGAGATGCGCCGAGGGAAAAGGAGATGCACAGAGGAAATACTAAACTCCGCGTATCTCTATTTTTCTCTGCGAATCTCTGCGTAACAATTACATATCTGCTCCAAAAATATGACTTAATTCGCACAAATTATTCCTAAACCTGTACACCTCACTTCTTTTACCCCTATATCTTCTTTATGCAAACCTCTCCTTTTCTGGGCGAATTGATTGGCACGATGGTGCTGTTGCTACTGGGCAACGGCGTGGTAGCCAACGTAGTACTAAAACAAACGAAAGGCAACTCATCGGGCTGGATTGTGATCACAACGGGCTGGGCCTTTGCCGTGACAATGGGCGTGTTCGTGGCCAAAGCGTTCGGCAGCGTCGATGCGCACCTAAACCCCGCCGTAACGGTTGCCTTTGCGGTAGCCACCAACGATTACAGCAACCTCATACCCTACATTACGGCGCAGATGATTGGCGGATTTCTGGGGGCGGTACTCGTCTGGATTGTCTATCGTCCCCACTGGGCCGCCACACCTGACCCGTTCGATAAGCTGGCCTGTTTCAGTACCGGCCC
>JBBRUB010000220.1:0-6247 GCA_038248175.1 Cytophagales bacterium
ATACGAACTTATTAGTGATGCTGTCTGACGACCCTGTCGATGCTGCTCTCGCCTATGACTGCGACGCTGTCGATTTTCTGCGTATCCCGCTCAACGAAATGCGTTTGTGGCGGTGTCTCGATAAACTCACTCGTTCCAGTCAGTACACAGCCAACGGATATCGCGAGATACTACCCCGAATGCCTGGGTTAACTAAGATGCAACGGGTCGTACTGTACAAGATTGGCGAACAAAAGACCACCCGCCAAATCGCCGACGAGTTGTTTGTGAGTATAAAAACGGTTGATACACACCGGGCCAACATCAGAATTACCCTTCAATTCGGTGAACGTCGCCCGCTCACGCCTTTTGCGGTCATGGTAGTGCAGCAGGGCCTGCTTCAGGAAAATACAGATTGATACGTAGTCGAATATCGGTAATATTACTGACGTACATTAGGTCAAACATAGCCCAACTTTGTAGCGTCGATCAACTAATGGAGTGGTAGATATAACATAATGTTCTACATAAACCTTTTACAAAATGAAACCATTTGTATTGCACCGGGCAATCAGGGTGGCTTTGGTGTCGCTCATAGCGGGCAGCCTAATTATTGCCTGCTCAACCCCAACCGACCAGGCTGTTGAACCGGCCAGACAGACGTAGCCGGTAGCCTACGTGAACGGTAAAATCTCTTTTGCTACCGGCAACGACTTTAACATATTTGTTGGAAGAGAGTTCATAAGGCCGTTTGGGCAGTACACGGCTGAGCTCCGGCGTATTGCTCCTGCTGGTAGCAGACAGGCCCGTGTTGGCAGCGACGAAGAGCAGGATGACGATGTCGTCAACGACCCCTACTTCTCGGCCTTGCTCAATTCAGAACGGGAGTTGGTAATTGAAGGAGTTACATATCGGATGACCCGCGTCGGAACGTTTGCTTTTAGCGAGGACAAACGATCCCGCGCTGTTGAACTAATCAGGAAAGCGGAAGCAAGCGGGGGCAAACTGGGAGCAGGAGGCAGAAGGTCAGCCCGCGAGTCCTCTCAAACGCAGGACGAGTTTATTCCCATCGATGAAAACATCTACTACTACCCCAGCGAAGGGCCGGAGGTGAACTACTCAGGTGGTGGCGGAGTACCAATTTTTCCTTCTTCACCTGGGCCTACAGATGGCTGTGGAACTACTTCCAATACTACAACGCAGGCGTTCAATGGTAACTTCGGGGGTTTTGCCGATAACCTCAAAGGCTGGAATGCGCTGAGACAGGGAAAAGACCTCAAAGCCGTTGTATGGAGTGAAAACTGGGGAATTGTCTCCACCGCAGGTATCAAGAGTGTCAATCAGCAGAGAGGCTGGACTGGTATCTGGCGACGCGATGACGCTGATTTTCTCTCGTGGCAGATACTATCAGGCACGCTGGAGTTCAAAAATGCGTTCGGGGTTCCTTTCCTGGTCAATCTAACAGGCGACGATTTGAATCCATCCCGCAGATCGATGGCCAGAGATGTATTTGATGTAAATACCGCCAAATTCAAGTTTGTTGGGCCGTTTCCAATACCAACCAGTGTTGCCAAAACGTACAAAATCAAAAATCTACGGTCGTGTCATTACGTCCGGGACGAAGGTATGACTGCTCAGGTGAAACTTGAAATCAACTAAAAATCCAGCCGTCAGAAGGACATACCGACGCTTTCTGACGGCTTCTCTTTTATATGAAAAGGCTGATAATCAGTATTTTACTTTTGGCAACACAGCAGATGGTATGGGCGCAAAGACCATTCTCAATAGGTCTGGATATTATGCCTACACAAGACCGGTTTGTCTTTGATGATCCGGGAGGTCGTCTGAAAACTATTTCACAGGAAAATCCCATACGTTGGGGAATAACCGGTCGATGGTATTCATCAGAGAGATGGACAACAGAGGTGGGTGTCTCGTTCATTCAGGTATCTAGGCCGACAATAAACTACGTATTTCCTATTGAGATACCCCGCGTCGTATTTCTCAACAGTCCATCGAGCGTCCTGTTTGTCAACAGGCCATCACTACAAGCACAGTATATAATTCGTCAGTATTACAATCCGGTTTCATTTCAGATAGGTCCGCGCCTTTCTTTTTCTATTGGTCCCTACATGGGTCTGGGTATGACTACGTTCAGGCGCAGTGAAAATACGGGGTGGGCCAGCGTGTTCAACGAAAATTATGTTGGATTTACCCGGCAAAACACGGAGGAAACAATCAACAGTCAGTCCGCATTCTCGTACCCTAATTCTGTTGGCTGGACATTAGAATCAGGACTCAGCATTAATATGTTTACCAGCCCTCGCTGGCATTTTCGATATACCGGCACCTGGCACGCCGGCCTGAACCGCACAACCCTAACCCGCATCGAGTACGTATCATCGCTCGACCCGGCTGTTAACCAGGCCACCATTACGTCTAACGGGTCGGGGCGGTCGGGGGCCATTATGGTTGCTTATCGGTTTGGTCGTCCGAAGGCATGGCAACGATAGCATTTGGCTTACTTCTTCGACGCTAACCGCCATAGAAACGATCAGTTGAATGGTACTTTTCCGACGATTGTTGTATTTTATGAAAACATTAGCAACCATTCTGTTGACAATGATAGTTTATCAGGTATCATGGGCGCAAAATCCTTTCTCTGTTGGATTGGACTTTGCGGTCAGGCAAAATCGCTTTGCCTTTGATGACCCGGCAGGACGTCTGATTACCACCACGGCACAGACATATATTCGCTGGAGTATAACAGGGCATTGGTACGCATCCAAACAGTGGACAACAGAAGGCGGGGTGGCGTTTATTCGGATAGAAAACCCTAAAATAAACTATCTGTTTCCTTTTGGTTCCCTACCGTTCGTACTGGCTAATCAACAACAGGAATTGCAATTCGTAGTCCGCGAGTATTACTCACCAGTTTCATTTCAGGCCAGACGGGGTCTCGTCTTTTCTGCCGGGCCTTTTGCAGGGTTGGGTATAAGTCATTCTGCTCGTTCTTCAGGTACTTCGTCTGTTCGGACGTTTGAGGGGTTCGACAACCGGAACAGCAAAGAAGTGATCAGAAGCCGGTCTACAACAGCTTACCCCAACCCAACAGCCGCAACTCTCGAGACGGGTATCTGCGTGAACGCGTTCAGTGGCTACCGCTGGCATACTCGAACTCATGCCACCTGGCACACCGGATTAAACCGCACAACGCTAACCGCCGTCGAATACACATCATCGCTCAGTCCGGCTATTAATCAAGCTACCATCACCGGTAACGGTTCGGGATGGTCAGGCGGCTTTATGGTTGCCTACCGGTTCGGGACAGGTTCTGCCAAAAGACGGCGTGTGTGGTAAGAGTAACCTTGTACATCCAGAATTTCTTCACTGAGGGGTGGTCATCGCTCAACGTAGCCGAGGGTTTCGATGCGCGGATGGGCTGGATGTTCTGAACAGCAAAGGAGCCAATACAGGGTATGTACCGGCTCCCGAAAAATTAACAAAAACAGAGATTTCTACCGCCCAATAACATCCTGCGTGGACAGCATCAGGGGCGATTCGCCGTTGGTGATGATGACTTTGGCGTTGGGCGAGGTCGAGAGTTTATAGAACGCTTCAATGGTTTTGAAGCGAATCAGCATCGGGGTCAGCCCTTCGTTGATAATCTTCTGGGCATCGCGGGTACCTTCGGCTTCAATAATCCGACGCTGGGCTTCCTGCCGCTCTTTGTCAAGCACAAACTGCATCCGCTGGGCGTCCTGCTCAGATGCCAGTTTTTCTTCAATGGCTCTGGTCAGACCAGCGGGCAGCGTAATGCTCTTGAGCAGCACCGATTCGACAACGAAGCCCCGGTCTTTGAGCTGGGCCATCATCACCTCACGGATAGCCCGTTCGATGTCGGCCCGCTGCCCGGTGTGCATATCCTTGGCAAAATACCGCGACGATACGTCGGTTACTGCCGAGCGGAACACGGGTAAAATCACCACCTCGGCGTAACTCGGGCCAATCTGCTCCACAATCTTGGGCGCGTAGCTGCCTTCCACGCGGTAAAGAATCGACACATCAGACTGGACGGTCAGTCCCTCTTTGGAAGGCAGTGGGGCGCGCACTTCGAGGTTCACGGTGCGGGTCGGAATCTTGATAATCCGGGTCAGCAGCGGGTTAAACGTCTGGACGCCTTCGGGCAGGGCTTGGGGCTTTATCTTGCCGAGGGTGCGTTTAACGCCTACTTCGCCCTGACGAATCACGGTACAACTACTCAGAGCCACTATGGCCGCAAGTGCAATTATGGAGGAACGTAACATGATTTCTGTTGATCTAAATGGGTTGTTGTGTATCAGAGTCCATTCATGGGGTGTGGAATACCTTCGGGAATGGGGGTGCCGGTGGTTTCGGTACCCAGCACCGCAATGCTTTTGCTGCGTAACTGATTGATGGCGGGTGTCAGGACAAATTGCTTGCGGATAACCTCGATGCCGTTAGCAATTTCGAGCAGGTACGTGTCGCTGGGCAGGTCGCTTAGGTTCACCCGCACCGAATGCATGGGCTGCCGGTCCAGGAACTGAGTGGCCACCTCAGCCCCGTCCGAGGCCCGGATTACCAGCGTCAGGTGCCGGGTGCCGGGGTTTTGAACCTGCACTACGAGTTCGTCGCGCCGGTCGGTTAGGGTGCGTACCAGCAGGGTGGCGTTGGGCGATGCCGTCCAGCCGGTAGTTGTTGGCGCGTTGGCGGGTACGGTAGCGGCCCAGGTCGATACCAGCGATATATTGCCAAATAATAGACTGATAAGCAAGATTTTATAAGGTATCATGGCGTTTCTAATCAGGCAGGTACTCGTAAATCGGGCCGCTATCCGGGCGTTCCGGTGCTGCCATCGCCGGATAGATAGTACACCGGGCAACTTTATGAACACAAAGGTGACTCCACCAGCTAACAGCCGGATTAGGTCTTGATTAGAAGCGGATTAGAGTTTCATGGGTTTGCTTGGCCCGCACCTTACCGAACAACAGTACAACCGCTGCCCGTCAACTCATTTTCCCAGACCAGCATAGCATTGATGAGCTGGATTTGCCGGAAGTCAGCAAGGTCGGCGGGGCTGATGTCAGCCGGTTGCAGGATGCCTTTGCGGAGGAGCCGGGCGCGCTGGGTGCCGGGCAGCATGGGGCGGGCGGGTGTGTACCAGCGCGTACCGTCAAACAGCGCGACGTTGGCGTAGGACGTATCGGTCAGCAGCCCGTTTCGGAGCATCAGCACATCGTCGGCGGGGCCGCGCCGGGCAAAGAGGTGGTTGATGGCCCGGCGGTCGGCGTATTTGTGGGCGTAGTCGAGGGGATCGGCCTGTACAAGTTTCAGCGTATGTACGGGGCGGGACTGGTACGGCTCAAACTCAATCTTCTGGATTTGCTCGCCGTAGGTAACGCGGCATTTGTAGGTCAGGGCCGGGTCGAGCGATTCCAGCAAGACAATAGCGTTTTCCAGCGAAAGCGGTTCGGTCAGGCCGTAAATTTCCTGCCGGGTCTGGTCCATGCGGGCCTGATGGTCGCGCAGGTCGGGTAGCTGCGCGTTGCGGATGGGCAGCGTTTCAAGGCAGGATTTCATACGACGGCGATGGGTTGCGGCACTACAATCGGCACATATACTTTGTCGATGAGTTCCTGGTATTCGGCGCGGGCGTTGCTTTGGGCCGTAATGCCGCCCCCGCTTTTGAACACCAACTGCTCGTTTTGCTTTTCGATGAACCGAATCATCACACCGGTGTCGAGGTTTTGCCCATCAAATACACCACAAATGCCGGTATAAAACCCGCGTTCGTATCCTTCGGCCTGGCGGATAATCTCCAGCGTTTTCGGCTTCGGCGCACCACTGATCGACCCGGCAGGCAACAATTGCGCCAGCATGTCGCCCAGAAAATCGGGCCAATCGGCACGTAGCAATCCGGCAATCTCCGAACTGACCTGCAACAACGCCCCACGTTCCGTTTCGATACGGTCGAGGTAGCGGTAGCGTTCCACCCAGATTTTATCGGCAATCTGGCTCAGGTCGTTTCGAATCAAGTCGACAATGGTCGCGTGTTCGGCGGCTTCTTTGGGGTCGGTCAGGACACGCTGTCCGGCGTTGGGCAGGTTGGCGTCGATGGTACCTTTCATTGGAAAACTGGCGATTCGATTGCCTCGAATCTGTACGAATGCTTCGGGCGAAAAGCATACAAATTCGCCCGCTGCCGGGTGCCGTAGCCACACCTTATACCGTGCCTGACTGCCCCGAA